>CAXTFM010000074.1:0-4292 GCA_964243435.1 uncultured Beijerinckiaceae bacterium | reverse complement strand
GGCTTGGCCACGTCGGGCTTGGCCACGTCGGGCTTGGCCATCTCCGGTTTGGCGATGTCCGGCTTGATAGCATCGGGCTTGGCGGCCGGGGCCGCGGCGACCCCGGCCGCCCACAGCAGCAGCACGGCGGCGAGAAGGGTGCGCGCGCTCATTCCGATCTCCTGCCGACGCCGCGCACGAACATGAAGGTCGTCCCGCTGAGGCACGCCGCCGTGAGCAGGGCGAGTCCGACGAAGGCGAGCGGGTTGAGGGAGAACCAGCCGGCGAGCACGAGGCGGAGGTTGCCGAGCGAGCTTTCGCCGCTGGCCTTGTAGTGGAACGCGGTGGCGTCCGTCGCGGTGACGGCGCCGTTGGACGCGTCGAGCGCGGCGAGCCGCCCGTGGATGCGCGACCACACCTGGGGATCGAACAGGCAGCCGACGGAGGCGCGCAGCGCGGCGGCGTTGGCCGCGGTGGCGATGGTGGTGACGTTGCCGTCGGCGCCGGTGACGCCCTGGGCGAGGATCAGCGAGGCTTCCACGGTGACGCCCTCGCCGGTGCCGGCGCCGGCCGGCGCCACCGCCTGGCGGAGGGCGTCAACCCAGTCGGCGACGCGGCGGCCCGCCGCCGCCATCCTGTCGCGCCAGCCGGTGCCGGCGGCATCCGCACCCCACGTGTCGATGAAGTCGTCGGGCGACGCGGCGGGCGCGGCGATCGGCACGGCGGCAGGTGCGGCGGGGGAGGCCGCGGCGCGACGCGGCGGCAACCGGCACGCGGCCGGGCTTTCCGTGTTGCTTTGCCACCAGCGCGCGGGGGTGCCCGCGCCCTCGACCGGCACCGCTTCGACGCCGGCCCAGGCCTTTTCGACGGCGGCGGGGTCGAGGCCGACCCGGCGCATGATCGCGGGGTCGAGCGCGCGCGCCGCCGACACGATCAGCGTGGAGCCGTCGTCGCCGTCGCCGGGTCGGGTCGCGAAGGTGAAGGGCAGCACGCGCCCCGCCGCCACCGCGACGCGGGTGGTGAGGGACAGCGCCGCCGCCATGGTGTCGCGGTCGGGGCGCGGCACCACGAGGTGCGCCGTCCCGCGGGTGAAGGGCAGCGCGCCCCCCGTCGTCGCGGCGAGCTCGGGGAAGCGCTCGACATGGGCGAGGGCGGGGAAGCGCAGCTCGGTGCGGTCGGACACGAGGAAGCGCTTGGCCTCGCCCGCCGCGCAGCTGGCGTCCTCCGGGCGCGGGATTTCGGCGTAGATGTCGATGCGGTTGAACCCCGGCCGCATCAGGCCGAGCGGCACGAACAGCTGGTTGTGGCGGAACACGTCGCCTTCGGCGTAGGGCAGCTTGATGATGCCGGAGCTGCGGCCGTTGACGTCGACGCGGACCTGGGCGCCGCGGCCGAGGCCGGCCGCGTAGCCGCCGGCGAGGTCAAAGGTGCCGCGCCCGTAGTCGGAGGGGAGGAAGTCGGCGGGCAGCTCGACGTTGAGGCTTTTGCGGAAGAAGCGGCCGGTGAACTCCTGGCTGGCGATGCCGAAGGCGCGCAACGGCAGCACGCCGTTGTCCCCCGTCCTGCGCGCGGGGTAGTTGATCGCGGCGAGGCGGCCGGCGGGGGTGCCGGTCGCCGGCGGCGCGGTGTCGAGCGAATCGAGAGCGGCGTCCACCTCGCCGTCGTCCGTGCCGGCGACGAGCAGGGTCGGCCGCCCGCCGGGCGGCGCCGGCAGCAGCCTGACGAGCGGGCCGGCGGTGCCGAGCTGGCCGGCGAAGCGCGGCAGCGCGCCGAGCACCGCGCGGGTGCCGAGCGCGAGGTCGAGCCCGAAGGCGTCGGGCGTCCCGCCCGTGAAGCTCACCACCGGCTGAAGGAAGCGGCCGTGCAGCGCCACCGCCTGCGTCGCCCGGATCAGGCGGGCGACGTGGGCCGGGTTGGTCTTGCCGGCGAGCACGACGTGGAGCGGCACCGAGCCGTCGGCGTTGGGCAGCACGGCCGGCATGTCGGCGATGTCGGTGATGGTGGCGAGGGCGGCCGGCAGCTCGATGCCGGTGGCGGAGGGCTCGATGCGCGACCACAGCTCGTAGGTCGCGGCGACGGAACAGTCCACGCGGTGGCGCTGCTGCACGGTGAGCGACACGGCGTTGTAGCCGGGGGACATGGCGCCGGCGGGCACCTCGAAGCTGACCGTGCGAAGCCCGCCGGCGGCGTCGATGGCGTCGGTGCCGAGCGTGCGCCCGTTGACGCGCACCTCCATCAGCGACGCGTCGGGCAGCACGGACACCGCCGACAGGTAGCCGACGCGCAGGCGCAGCGGCGCCGCCGCCTGCGCCGGCGTGAGGTAGACCGGCCAGCTGAGGTCGCCGAACTCGCCGGTCAGGCGCAGCCCGTCAAGCGTGCCGGGCAGGAAGCGCAGCACGGTTTGCGCCGCCGCGGGGACCGCCTCGGAAGGCGCCGCGGGGCTCGCGTCGGGGATCGCGTTTGACACGGGTGCGCGCGGCGGCGGCACCGGCCGCCCGCCGAGGCCGACGCCGACGAAGGTTTGCGCCCCGGCGGCACCGGCGGCGAGGATGGCGGCGGCGAGGATGGCGGCGGCGGCGCGGGCGCACGCCGTGCCGTTACGCGGCAGCGGACTGGGCCACATGCGCGGGCTCCTTTCCTTGCTGGGGCCGGCCGGCCTCCGCCTTCATCTCGGCGGCGGCGAGCGCGAGGAGCGGCGCGAGCCAGTCGGCGGCGGGAGCCTCGACCTGGGCCGCGTCGACGAGTTCGGCGGCGAGGACGTCGAACGCCGCATCGAGCGTCGGCACGAGGAGGGTCGCCGCCACCGGGGGTGTGACGGCGGCGAGCGGCTCGCGCGCCGCGGCCGGCACGGCCACCGGAGCGGCCAAGGGCACGGCCAAGGACACGGCCAAGGGCACGGCCGCCGGAGCCGCCACCGGAGCGGCCGGTGCCTCGGGCACGGCGGCGAGCGCCGGCGCGGCCGCCACGGCGGGCGCACGCTTGGCGGCGAGCTTGAAGGCGCGCACCGGCTCGCTGATGCCCCACCAGGCGAACTGCGCGGCGCCGGCGGCGAGGTTCTTGTGGCGGCGGCGACGGCTTTGGAAGCGCAGCATGGCGTCGGGGTCGCCGTACATCAGGTCGGCCAGCACGGCGTAGTCCGCCGGCGCCATCGGGGCGAAGCTGAAGCCGTAGGTGGTGGCGCCCTCCGACGTCGCCGTGCGCACGAGGTTCATCGCCAGCGGTGAAGACGGCGCGTCGCCGCCGAGCGGCAGCACGGCGAGGTGGCAGCGCGCCCCGACCGCGACGCCGGCGGGGAACGGCGCGCCGAAGGGCACGCGGATCGAGCAGCCGCCGTTGGACACGGTGTCCACCGTGACGGGCAGGCCGCCGCCGGGACCGCCACCGCCTGGACCGCCGCCGCCGCCATTGGGGCCGCCATCGGGGCCGCGCCCCGGCCCGTCGCCGTCGACCACCAGCAGCCCGCGCCGGTCGATGCCGAGGCGCGGGAAGCGGTCGGGCTCGCGCCGTTCCGAGACCACGCCCAGCGCCACGCCGGCGATCACGAGGTTGAAGCTCGTCCACAGCCCGACGATGAGCATCAGCTCCGCGCCCGGCTCGAACAGGTAACGGTAGAAGGCGGTGAGCGCGCCCGTGAGCAGCAGGCCGAAGATCAGGAAGAAGGGCTGCGCCAGGCCCGACAGGTGGTCCTGGTCGAGCGACAGGCCCTTGGCGGTGACGTTGAAGCTCGGCTTGCGCGGCGCCCACATCACCGCGACGATGGCCTTGGCGAGGTAGACGCCCTGCACGTACTCGTAGAGTTCGCTGATGAAGGGCCAGCGCACCCGGCCGTACAGGTAGTTCTGCAGCATCAGGTTCACGACCATGTAGGTCGCGGTGTAGGCCAGCGCCTCGTCCATCGAGGACACGAAGATCTTGACGTCGAAGAAGATGTGCAGGAGCGGCGCGAAGGTGAACACCATGCGCGGCAGCGGGAAGAACCAGAAGGTCATGCTCGACAGGTAGGCGAGCTTCTGGATCGGCTTCAGGCCCTTCTTGAAGGCCGGGTTCTTCAACAGCAGGATCTGGAACATGCCCTGGCACCAGCGCGAGCGCTGGCCGATGAAGCTTTCGAATGTTTCCGGCTGAAGCCCGGCGATGAGCGGCTTGTCGACGAAGATCGAGTTCCAGCCCTTGGCGTGCAGCTCGAAGGCGGTTTCGCAGTCTTCCGTGATGGTGATGCCGGAGAAGCCGCCGGCGACGTCGAGCGCTTCGCGGCGCAGCAGCGCCGCCGAGCCGCAGAAGAACGAGCCGTTCCACTTGTCGAGCCCGCGCTG
>CAXTFM010000073.1:8295-16676 GCA_964243435.1 uncultured Beijerinckiaceae bacterium | reverse complement strand
GTCTTCTCCATCTGGCGCTTGACGCGCGTGCGGATGCGCTTCTCGACCTGGAGCACGGAGATTTCCGACTCCATCAGCGCCAGGCACTTTTCCAGCCGCTTGGCGATGGAGGTCATCTCCAGCACCGCCTGCTTGTCGGCGATCTTGACCGCGAGATGCGAGGCGACGGTGTCGGCGAGCTTGGAATAGTCCTCGATCTGGGTGACGGCGGAGACGACCTCGGGCGAGATCTTCTTGTTGAGCTTCACGTAGCCCTCGAACTCGCTCACCACCGAGCGGGCGAGCGCCTCGACCTCCACCTCGTCGACCTCGTCGTCGGCGAGCGTCTCGGCGTCGGCCTCGTAGAACTCCTCCGTGTTGGTGTAGCCGCGGACCTTGGCGCGCGCCTGGCCCTCGACGAGCACCTTGACCGTGCCGTCGGGCAGCTTGAGGAGCTGGAGCACGCTGGCGAGCGTGCCGGTCTCGAAGATGGCGCCGACCGCGGGATCGTCGTCCGTGGCGTTGACCTGCGTCGCGAGCAGGATGAGCTTGTCGGCCTTCATCACCTCTTCAAGCGCGCGAATGGACTTCTCGCGGCCGACGAAGAGCGGCACGATCATATGCGGGAACACGACGATGTCGCGCAGCGGCAGGACGGGGAAGTTCTCGACGGTGCCGGGCGGGGAGGGTTCGCGCTTCTGGCTGGGCATAAGGGTTTCCTATCTCCGGCGAGGCCCTTCAACGGAAGCGGCGGGAGCCGGGAACTGGGTCAGCTTCGAGGAATGAGATGGCAATGGTGGGGCCGGCGTACAAGCGCCGGCCGGGGGAAACGCGGGGCTACGAACGCTCTCGGCGGATACGCGCACGTCACCGAAAAGGGGCACCACAGTGCGCGCGCGACACCCCGCCCGCGCGATGCCGCGCGCACACGAAATCCCCGCCGCGGAAACGACCATCGCGCGGACGGTCGCGCCCGCCGGGACTGGACCCGGCGCAGCTTGGCGTCGCCGGCACGGCTCAGGTGCCGGTGTTGGTCTTCTCGCGCTCGGAATAGATGTAAAGCGGGCGCGACTTGCCCTCGATCACGTCGGGGCCGATCACCACCTGCTCCACCGCGTCGAGCCCGGGCAGGTCGAACATGGTGTCGAGCAGCACGGACTCCAGGATGGAGCGCAGTCCGCGCGCGCCGGTGCGCCGCTCGATGGCGCGCTTGGCGACGACGTTGAGCGCGTCGTCCTGGAAGGTCAGCGACGTGTTCTCCATCTCGAACAGCCGCTGGTACTGCTTGACCAGCGCGTTCTTCGGTTCGGTGAGGATCTTCTTCAACGCGCTCTCGTCGAGGTCCTCCAGCGTCGCGATGACGGGGAGGCGGCCGACGAACTCGGGGATCAGGCCGAACTTCAGCAGGTCGTCGGGCTCGACCTTCCGCAGCACCTCGCCCATGCGCCGGTCGTCGGGCGAGGACACGGTCGCGGAGAAGCCGATGGAGGTCGACTTGCCGCGGTTCGCGATGATCTTTTCGAGGCCGGAGAAGGCGCCGCCGCAGATGAACAGGATGTTGGTGGTGTCGACCTGCAGGAACTCCTGCTGCGGGTGCTTCCTGCCGCCCTGGGGGGGCACGGAGGCCACCGTGCCTTCCATGATCTTGAGCAGCGCCTGCTGCACGCCCTCGCCCGACACGTCGCGGGTGATCGACGGGTTGTCCGACTTGCGGGAAATCTTGTCGATCTCGTCGATGTAAACGATGCCGCGCTGCGCCCGCTCGACGTTGTAGTCGGACGCCTGGAGCAGCTTGAGGATGATGTTCTCGACGTCCTCACCGACGTAGCCCGCTTCCGTCAGCGTGGTGGCGTCGGCCATGGTGAAGGGCACGTCGAGGATGCGGGCGAGCGTTTGCGCAAGCAGCGTCTTGCCCGAGCCGGTCGGCCCGATCAGCAGGATGTTGGACTTCGCCAGCTCGACGTCGTTGTGCTTGGTCGCGTGGTTCAGGCGCTTGTAATGGTTGTGCACCGCCACCGAAAGCACGCGCTTGGCCTGGAACTGCCCGATGACGTAATCGTCGAGGACCTTGCAGATTTCCTTGGGCGTCGGGATGCCGTCGCGGTTCTTCACCAGCGCCGACTTGTTCTCCTCGCGGATGATATCCATGCACAGCTCGACGCATTCGTCGCAGATGAACACCGTCGGCCCGGCGATGAGCTTGCGCACCTCGTGCTGGCTCTTGCCGCAGAACGAGCAATAGAGCGTGTTCTTCGAGTCGCTGCCGCCGACCTTGGTCATGGCTTAACACTCCGGCCAGCCGACGCGTGCACGACGGCGAGGCATTATGATCTGATGAGCCCGGTCAACGCAACGCACCGGGCCGTTCCGGACGCGGGCGCTGCACGCGAACCCGCCCATCCGCCTCCATTCGACGCGTGCGGTCCGCACGCCGCCCCAACCCGCAAGCGCTTCGCGACTCAACCGATCACCGGGGCACGACTGTCGGCAACACCGGTGAAGCAACGGTTAACGCCGCCGTGGCCGCGCCGCCGCGAGGACCGCTTCAGGTCTTCAGCTCGACCTTCTCGTCGGGCCGCTTCTCGATGACGTGGTCGACGATGCCGAAGGACTTCGCCTCCTCGCTCGACATGAAGTGGTCGCGGTCCAGCGTGCGTTCGATGGTGTCGTAGTCACGCCCGCAGTGCTTCACGTAGATCTCGTTCAGCCGCCGCTTGACCTTCATGATGTCCTCCGCGTGGCGAAGGATGTCGGATGCCTGCCCCTGGAACCCGCCCGAGGGCTGGTGGACCATGATGCGGGCGTTGGGCAGGGCGTAGCGCATGCCGGTCTCGCCGGCGCAAAGCAGCAGCGACCCCATCGACGCCGCCTGCCCCACGCAGAGCGTGGTGATCTTGGGTCGGATGAACTGCATGGTGTCGTAGATGGCGAGCCCCGCCGTGACCACGCCCCCCGGCGAGTTGATGTACATGTTGATCTCCTTCTTGGGGTTTTCGGCCTCAAGGAAGAGCAGCTGGGCGATGATGACCGAGGCCATGTGGTCCTCGACCGGCCCGGTCAGGAAGATGATGTGCTCGCGCAGCAGGCGCGAATAGATGTCGAAGCCGCGCTCGCCCCGCGTCGTGTTCTCGATGACCTGCGGGATCAGGTACTGGCTGTAGATCTCGACCGGGTCGCGATCGCGCATGGCGGCTCTTCCTTGCTCGGCGTGGAGCGGTTGTGCGGGCGGGCGCAACGGCTCGCGCCGCGTAACATAGGCAGACCGGCGCCGCCGCGCAAAGGGCGTGAGCGCACGGGATGCGCCGCAGGCCCGCCGCCGCGCGTCACGCGGCGGAGTCGAGTTCCTCGTCGGCCGCCGTCAGCTCCTCGCGCGTCACCTTGCGCTCCGTCACCGTGGCCTTGGACAGGATGTGGTCGACGACCTTGTCCTCGAAGATCGGCGCCTGGATCTGCGCCATCATCTGCGGGTTGTTGCGGAAGAAGTCGTACACCTGCTTCTCCTCGCCGGGGTACTGGCGCACCCGCTCCATCAGCGCCTGCGTCATCTCCTCCTGGGTGACCTTGACCCCGGCCTCCTCGCCGATCTCGGCGAGTACCAGGCCGAGGCGGACGCGCCGCTCGGCGATGCGGCGGTACTCGTCGCGCGCGGCCTCCTCCGTCGTGTCCTCGTCGGCGAAGCTCTTGTTCGTGCGCTTCTGCTCCGCCTCGACCTGCCGCCAGATCTGCTCGAACTCCTGGTCGACGAGGCCCTGCGGCAGCTCGAACTGGTAGCGCTTGTCCAGCGTATCGAGCAGGGCGCGCTTCCATTTCGCGCGCGACGCCTGGCCATAGTCGCGCTCGATGTTGCCGCGCACCGTTTCCTTGAGCTTGTCGAGCCCTTCCATGCCGAAGCCCTTGGCGAACTCGTCGTCGATGGCGAGGGCGCCGGGGCTCGCCAGCGTTTTCACCGTGACGTCGAAGCTCGCCGGCTTGCCGGCGAGCTCGGCCGAGCCGTAATCCGCGGGAAAGGTGACCGCGACCGTGCGGCGGTCGCCGACCGCCAGGCCGACGACCTGGTCCTCGAAACCGGGGATGAAGGCGTTCGAGCCGATGACGAGGTCGACGTCGGTGCCGGCGCCGCCCTCGAAGGCTTCGCCGTCGATCGTGCCGAGGAAGTCGATCGTCGCCTTGTCGCCGGAGGCGGCGGTGGCGCCCTCGCCCTTGACCTCGTAGCTGCGGTTCTGGTCGGCGATCCTGCCGATGACGCGGTCGACCTCGTCGTCGGGCACGTCGGCGACGAGCTTCTCGACGGCGATGTCGTCGAGCCCGCCGACCTCCACCTTGGGCAGCACTTCCAGCGCCACCTTGAACTTGAGGTCGCCCTTGGCCTCCAGCGCGCGCTCCAGCACGCCGTCGCCGCCGCCGTCGACGTCGAAGCGCGGTTCGCCGGCGAGGCGCAGCTTGTTGTCCTCGATCATCTTCAGGCGCGCTTCCTCGACCGCCTTCTGCAGCACGTCGGCCATGATGGAGCGGCCGTACATGCGCTTGAGGTGCGCCACCGGCACCTTGCCCGGCCGGAAGCCCTTGATCTGCGCCTTGGCCTGCATCTCGCTGAGCTGGCCGTCCATGCGCGAGGACAGGTCCTGCGCCGGAAGCACGATCTCGAACTCGCGCTTCAGGCCCTCGGCGTGGGTTTGGGTGACTTGCATGTCGTTCGAAACTCGGTTTGCCGCGAGCGCGCTCGCGGCGGAGAACGGGACGCGAGGGCGCTCGCGTTGCGACCGGCCGGGCGATGGATGGTGCGGGCGGAGGGACTCGAACCCCCACGATTTTCACCACCGGAACCTAAATCCGGCGCGTCTACCAGTTCCGCCACGCCCGCACGGGCGCCGTGCACGTGCCGGCCCGTCGCTCCGTCGTCCCGCCAATTCGGAGGGCGTCCTATACCAACCGCCCGGCGCCGTTGCAGCAAAAAAGTGCCCGAACCGCCGGTGTGGCGCGGGCGCGGGGCTAAATGGCGATCTGCCGGCCGATCTCGACGACGCTGTCGTTGGGCAGGCGCAGGAAGTCGGCGTAGTGCTGGGCGTTGCGCGCCATCATGCCGAACAGCGTTTCCTGCCAAAGCGGCAGGCCGGTGCCGTCCTCGAGGTGCATCACCGTCTCGTGGGCGATGTAGTAGGTGACGTCGTCGAGGTCGACGGTGGCGAGCCCCGTCGATTGGCAGCTGGCGAGCAGCGCGGGGATGTCGGGCCGCTCCATGAAGCCGTAATGCGCCTCGCCGCGCCAGATGCCGTCGGCGATCTCGCGCAGCGTCAAGCGCTCCGCGTCGCGCAGCCAGGGGCGGGGCAGGATGGCCACGTGCAGCACGAAGCACAGGTGGTGGAGGGCACGGTTGTGCCTGACCTGCCAGGCCATCACCGGCGGCGTGTCCGTCCCCGTGCGCGTCAGGAACACCGCCGTGCCCGGCGTGCGCGGGATGTTGCTCGACGCGATCTCGGCCATGAAGGCGTCGATGGGCACGAGCGCGGCGGCCATCTTGGCGGCGACCAGGGTGGCGCCGCGGTGCCAGATCGACATCGCGCCGTAGATGCAGGCGGCGAGCAGCAGGGGCACGTAGCCGCCCTCGAACACCTTGGCGAAGTTGGCGAGCACGAAGGACGCGTCGATGGCGAAGAACACGGCGGCGACCGCGCCGGCGGCGGCGAGCGGCCAGTGCCAGATTTCGCGCATGGCGATGAACAGCAGCCCCGTGGTCATCAGCATGGTCAGCGACACGGCGATGCCGTAGGCGGCGGCGAGGTCGTCCGACCTGCGGAAGCCGATCGTCAGCCCGAGGGTGACGACCATCAGCAGCCAGTTGACCACCCCGACGTAGATCTGGCCGTAGCCCTCCGCCGAGGTTTGCCGGATGCGCAGCCGCGGCAGCCAGCCGAGCTGGATCGCCTGCCGCGTCATCGAAAAGGCGCCGGTGATGATGGCCTGGCTCGCGATGATGGTCGCCAGCGTCGCCAGGAGGACGAGCGGCACGATCAGCGCGTGCGGGCACAGCGCGAAGAAGATGTTGCCGTCGCCCGGCGGGGCGTCGATCACCAGCGCCGCCTGCCCGGCGTAGCACAGCACCAGGGCCGGGAACACCACGGCGAACCAGGACAGCCGGATCGGGCCCGGCCCGAAATGGCCCATGTCGGCGTACAGCGCCTCCGCCCCCGTGGCGCACAGGAAGACGCCGCCCAGAACCAGGAACCCGGTGGCGCCGTGGTGGGCGAGGTAGCCCAGCGCGTAGAGCGGGTTCACCGCGGCGAACACCGCCGGGTGGTGGAGGATGCCGCCGATCCCCATCAGCGCGATCACCGCGAACCAGAGCACCATGACCGGGCCGAACGCCCTGCCGATGGTCTGCGTCCCCAGCGGCTGGATCGCGAAAAGGGCGACGAGGATCGCGACCGCGAGGGGCAGGACGTAGGGCTTGAAGAAGGGCGTCGCCATGTCGAGCCCTTCCAGCGCCGAAAGCACGGAAATGGCCGGCGTCACCGCGCCGTCGCCGTAGATGAGGGCGGCGCCGAACAGGCCGAGCGCGATGATGACCGGGCGCTTGCGGGACTTGCCGCCGAGCAGCGACATCAGGGCGAGGATGCCGCCTTCGCCGTCGTTGTCGACGCGCATGGCGATGATGACGTACTTGACCGCCGTGACCAGCGCGAGGGTCCACAGCACGAGCGACAGCAGGCCGAGCACGGCGGCCGGGGTGGGCGTGCCGCCGGCGAGGTCGAGGATCGTCTTGAAGGTGTAGAGCGGGCTGGTGCCGATGTCGCCGAACACGATGCCGAGCGCGGCGAGCCCGAGCGCGAAGGAGGTGCCGTGGTGTTCCTCGGCGTGAGCCGCGGCTGGGGCAAGCGTGTCGGACAAGACGGTGTGCCCTCATCAACGGAACCGCGGCGCGGCAAGCGCCGTGCCATGGGACGGCCGGCAGCTGGGGCGGCGCGACGGTTGTCTCGCGCGCCGCCGCGCTTTAAAGCGCGGCGGCGAAGCGGAGGCGGCATGACGATCGATCGTCGAAGGGTTCTGGGCGCGTTGGCGGTGACGGTCGCACGCGTCGGCCCGGCCGCCGCCGCGCCGGCCCCGGTCGCGCTGGAGGCGGCTCCGGCCGTGCTGAAGCTCGACGGCAAGGCGGACACGGCGGTGTGGGCCTATAACCGGCAGGTTCCCGGCCCGCTGCTGCGCGTCAAGCTCGGCGACGAGGTCGTCGTCCGGCTCGACAACAGGCTCGCCCAGCCCACCACCCTTTGCTGGCAGGGCGTGCGGCTGCCCAACGCCATGGCCGGCATCGGCGGCCTCACCCAGGCGCCGGTGCTGCCGGGCCAAAGCTTCGAGTACCGCTTCACGCCGCCCGACAGCGGCCTGTTCTGGTATCGTCCCCAGGTCTGGCCGAACACCGCCGAGCAGGTCGGGCGCGGCCTCTACGGCGCCCTGATCGTCGACGAGCCGCGGCCGCCGCCCGTCGACGAGGACCTGCTCGTCGTGCTCGACGATTGGGCGCTCGATGCCGGCGGGCAGATCAGGAGCTTCGCAGCGGCCAAGGATGGTGCGGCCAAGGACGGTGCGAGCACGGACGGTTCGGGCGAGGGCGGCCTCGGCGCGCTCCTTACCGTCAACTCGGCGCCGGCACCCGCCCGGCGCACGCTTCGCCCGGGGTCCCGCCTGCGCGTGCGGCTGTTCAACGCTTGCGACGCCCGCATCGCCGTTGTCGCCGTCACCGGTGCCAAGGCCACGGTGGTCGCCATCGACGGCCAGCCGAGCGAGCTGTTCGAGCCGGCGCGCGGCATGCTGCCGATCGGGCCGGGGTCGCGCTTCGAGGTGATCGCCGACATGCCGGCGACGGGCGCCGCGTCGCTGGTGCTGCGCGGCGACGGCGTGCCGGACCAGCCGCTGCTGGTGCTGGACGCGGCGGGGGAGGCGGTGCCCGCGCGGGGCGCCGTCGTCAAGCTGCCGGAGAACCCGCTGCTGCCGACCCGCATCCCGCTCGAACGCGCGCTAAAGCGCGACCTCGTCATCGCCGCCGTTCCCGGTACCTCCGCCTGGACCCTCAACGGCCAGGGCGACGGCCGGGGCGACGGCCAGGGACCCGACGGCATGACCGGCAAGCCGCTGTTCACGGTGAAGCGCGGCGCGGCGGTGTCGCTGGCCTTCGTCAACAAAACGGCGCAGGCGCAGCAGATGCACGTGGGCGGACACGTTTTCCGCGTGCTCCACGACCTCGATGACGGCTGGGACCCGTACTGGCGCGAAAGCGTGCTGCTGGCGCCGGGACGCACCAAGCACGTCGCCTTCATCGCCGACAACCCCGGCCGCTGGCCCGTCGAGTCGCTCATCCTCGGCCGGCAGGTCGCGGGGCTCGCCGGCTTTTTCCAGGTCGAGCCAAGCCG
>CAXTFM010000073.1:0-8195 GCA_964243435.1 uncultured Beijerinckiaceae bacterium | reverse complement strand
CGCCCGGAGTCGTCTCGCGTAGACTACTTGCCGGCCGTCCCCGGCACCGCGGCGCCGCCCGTCGGGCTGTTCTTGGCGGTGGCTTCGAGCTTCTTGCGCTCGTCCTCCGCCCGCTTCTGCAACTCGGCCTGGAGCTTCTGCTGCTGTTCCTGCAGCACCTTGGGATCGATCGCCGCGCCGTCGAAGGACGAACCGAAGCCTTCGAGCGGCGTGTCGAACACCACTTCCGCGTTGTCGCGGTTGCGCACGCTGACGCTGATCATCTTGCCCTTCTTCATCGCATCAAGGGTGTTCCCCTTGATCTTGGCTTCGGCGAAGCAGCCGTTGGGGAAGCAGATCTCGTAGGTGCCGTCCGTGGTCGATCCGGTGTCGACGGCGAAGCGGAAGCCGGGGCGCAGCATCAGGCCGATCGGCATCAGCATGCGCACGATGCGCGTGTCGTCGCCCTGGACGTCGTACACGGCGAGCGCGAGCACCGGCGGCTTGCCGGCCTCGGCGCTGAAGTCGCGCGTCGTGTAGCACACCTGCTTGTTGGCGGTCGGGTCCTTGCCGCACACCTTGGTCCACTCCTTCTGGGTGGCGATCAGGGCGAGGTGGTTGTTCTGTGCGCCCGCGGCGCCCGGCGCGCCCGCGGGGGCTGCCGTGGCGTTGTCGGTGGGCTGGGCGGCGGCCGGCGCGTCGGCCGGGGCCGCCGGCTTCTTCTTCGGCGGGGCGGCGAGGGCGGGCGCCAGGACCGCTGCCAAGCCGAGGCAACCGCCCAGCAGGGTCAGCGTCAGCGTGCGCTTGAGGTGACGCGGCATGGTTGATCCTTTCAAAAGGGTGTTCGCGCCGGATGGTTCGCGCCGGGCAGCGGAAGTCGTGGTCGAAGGGCGGGCCCGCCGGCGCCGGCTCCAAGCGCTGCCGGACGCGCCCGCACCGGTTGCGCCGCGCCGCCCGGGCCTCCCCGCGGAATGTCGCAAGCTCTTTGCTGCGTAATACGGCGACAAGTGGGCGGGGTCGCGCTTGCGGACATTTCATGTGGCGCGTGCGCGCCGCCGCGTCTCGGCGCCGCGTCCTGGCACCGCGTCTCAGCCCCGCCCTTTGACAGCGGCGAACAGGCGGCGCATGCGAATCGCGGCGCGATCGTTTAGCCCTCGACGCCGCCGATCGTCGGAGATGGACATGAACCTGCACGGGGCCCGCGAGCTGCCATCATCGAGCGGGCTCAACGCGCTCCTCGACACGGCCGCCGCCAACAGCCCCGAGCACGTGCTGATCGAGGACGACGCCGGCGCGTGGAGCGCCGCCGCCGTCGCCCGCCGCACGCGCCGCCTCGCCGCCGAGCTGCGCAGGTACGGCCTGGCGCGCGGGGAACGCGTGCTGGTCGTCGCCGGGGCGCAGGCGATGACGCTGGTCGCCACCGCCGCCGCGCTGCGCATCGGGATCGAGCCGGTGCTGGCGCCGTGCCACGCCGGGCCGGTGGAGCTCGCCGGCTTCGCGCAGGCCTGCGGGGCGGCGGCGCTGATCGGCCCGACGCGCTGCGGCACGCTCGACCTCGGCGACACCTACCTCGCCGCCGCCGCCGCCGCCGAGAACATCCGCGGGATCCTCACGCACGGACCCGGCCGTGTCGACGGCGCCGCGGACATTTCCCCGGCCGTGCTCGACGCCGCCGAAGCCGACGCGGCCGGGGAGGCGGCGCTCCTCGAAATGCCCACCATCGCGACCTTCGCCGGCGCGGTGCCGGTGTCGCACCGCCAGGCGTCGCTGTTCGCCGACGCGCTGTCGCTCGTCGAGCAGGCGCAGATCGACCCCTCGAAGCGCGTCCTCGCCCTGCTGCCGCCGGCGACACGTGCCGGGCTGGTCGGCGGCCCCTTCGCCGCCCTCGTCGGCGCGGCGGGCCTGGTGCTGCACGGCCCCTTCGACGCCCGGCGCTTCCTCCAGCATTGCGACGCAGCCCCCGGCGCCCACATCCTCGTCCCCGCCGCCGCCGGCACGCGGATCGCCGACGCGGCGCCGACCTCGTCGTCGCTGATCCTGGTGTCGCGCTTCGCCGACGTGGACGGGTTCGCGCTGCCGGACGCCCTTACCGCCGGCGCGCCGGTGGTCGACCTTTACGCCTTCGGCGAGGACGCCGTGCTGGCGCAGGCGCGCCACGGCGGCGAGGCCGATTGGCCGCGCCGCGCGGCCGGCCTCGGCGCCGCCGACGGGCTCGGCGCGCAGCTCAACCGTGCCCGGGCGGAGAACCGGATGCACGGCGCCGATCCGCGTTGACGCCCGCCCAACCAGCCCTTTCCCGGTCCAAGACGCGTCGCCCATGAAGCTCATCATCGCCAACAAGGCCTATTCGTCGTGGTCGATGCGGCCCTGGCTGCTGCTGCGCGCCTTTTCGCTCCCCTTCGACGAGGTGGTGATCCCCCTCGACCGCCCCGACACGGCGGCGATGATCCGTGCCGAAAGCCCGACCGGCAAGCTGCCGGTGCTGGTCGACGGCGCGACCCGCATCTGGGAAACGCTGGCGATCGTCGAATACGTCGCCGAAACCCATCCCGATCTCGCGATCTGGCCGCGCGAGCGCGCCGCCCGCGCCCTCGCCCGCGCGCTGGCGGCGGAAATGCACGCGGGCTTCGCCGCGCTGCGGCGCGCCCTGCCGATGAACATGCGCCGGGCGCCGAGGCCGTTGTCCCTCGATCTGGCCGCCACCGCAGCCGTCGCGGCCGACGTCGCCCGGCTGGAGGCGGCCTTCGCCGCCGCGCGCGACGGTTTCGGCATCGCCGCCGGCGGCCGCTTCCTGTTCGGGGCGTTCGGCGCGGCGGACGCGATGTTCGCACCCGTCGTCAACCGCCTCCACGCCTACGCGCAGCCGGTCGGCGCGGCGACGCGCGCCTACATGGATGCGATGATGGCCCTGCCCGCGTGGGGCGACTGGCAGGCCGGCGCCGAAGGCGAAGGCTGGCGCATCGACCGCTACGACGAGATCTAGGCGCGACGGTTGCGGGATGATCGCGCCGCCCGGCGGCAGTGGCCATCGGACGGTTTCAACACTCATGCCGCGTCAGGCTGGCGGACGGTTGTCGTCCGCAGGGGCAGGGCGCGAGGCCAGCCTCGTGAACGCCATCGTCCCTCATCCCGATCATCGTTGTCGTGCCGGCGGCCCTCGGCGGCCAGCCGTCGGCCGGCCTGCTCGATGCCGGCTACTTTCCGTCGGGCATCCCCGGGCTGCTGGTGCTCGTCCTGGTCATCCCGCCGCTCGCCGGGCTGTTGTGAGGCCGCGCGCGGTTTATTCCTGTCGCTGCGTGACCTTGTTCGCCTCGTCCCGCTTCTTGGGATCGTCGACCGCGTCGGAACGCGGCTTGGGCTCGCCCCCGGTCACGTTCTGCCACGGCACGTCGTTGTTGTCCGCGAAGGGCTGCGCCGTCTTCGCCTTGTCCTCGTCCTGCGCCATGTGCTCCCCCGTCACCTTTCCCTGTCGTCCGACCCGACCCAGGCGACCGACCGCGACTGCGCCAGCCGCGCGGCGGCGACCAGTTCGCCGGCGTTGACGGCGTCGCCCGCGTCGAGCATCGCCTTGAGCCGGGCGACCTCCGCATCGGCGAACCCCACCGTCGCGCAGGCCGCGTAGACTTCGCGCGCGTAGGCTAGCGCGTCGTGCCTTGTAATCATTGCAGCCAACGGTGCGCGGCGCGAAACGTTCAAGCGCCGTGCCAGCGCCGCCGCGCCTCAGTCCGGCGCCCGCAGGCGATAGCCGACGCCGACCTCCGTCGCGATCAGGCTCGGCTGCTCGGGGGTGCGCTCGACCTTCTGGCGAAGCTGGCGGATGTACACGCGCAGGTATTGCGGGTCGGTGCTGGCGCCCCAAACGTTGCGCAGGAGGAAGGCGTGGGTCAGCACCTTGCCGGCGTGCTGCACCAGGATGCGCAGCAGCTCGTATTCCTTGGGCGACAGCTTGACCTCGGCGCCGTCGCGGTGGACCAGGCGGCGGACGAGATCGACGCTGAGGCCGTCCACCTGGAACAGCGGGCGCTCCCCTTCCGACTGCAGCCCGTGGCGCAGCGCGGCGCGCACGCGTGCGATCAGCTCGTTCATGCCGAAGGGCTTGGTGACGTAGTCGTCGGCGCCGAGGTCGAAGGCCTTGACCTTGCCCGCCTCGTCCTCGCGGCTCGACAGGATCACCACGGGGGTGAGGTCGCCGCGCGCGCGCAGGCGCTCCAGCACGTCGAGGCCGTTGATGTCGGGCAGGCCGAGGTCGAGGATGACGAGGTCGTGCTTGTGCGACAGGGCGGCGAGCGCCGCCGTGCCGTCGGCCGCGTCCGCGATGTCGAAGCCCTGCGTGGACAGGCCGGTGCGCAGCAGGCGGCGGATCGGCGGCTCGTCGTCGACGACCAGGATGCGCGGGCGCAGCACCGTCATGCCGCGGCATCCGGCACGGCGGCCTCGGCCGGGGGCACGGCGACGGGCATGCGCAGCACCATGCTCGCGCCGCTGCGGTCGACGCGGTTGCCGGCCTCGATCGTGCCGCCCATCGCCTCGACGAAGCCGCGCGCGATGGCGAGGCCGAGGCCGGTGCCGGGCCGCACCCGGTCGCCCTTGCGCGCCCGGTAGAACTTCTCGAACACGGTTTCGACCTCGTCCGCGGGGATGCCCGGACCCTCGTCGGCGACCTCCAGCGCGACGCGCTCGCCTTCGCGCCACGCCCGCACCCGCACCGTGGTGCCGCCGTCGGCGTATTTGGCGGCGTTGTCGATGAGGTTGAACAGCACCTGCTCGAACAGCACGGGGTCGAGGCTGACCGGCGGCAGTTCGGCGCCCACCGCGACGCTGACGCGGTGGTTGGCGAGGATGGGCGCGGCGCGGGCGAGCGCGGCGCCGACGAGGTCGCCGACGTCGGCCGGCACCATGTTGGGACGCACCGCCCCCGATTCGAGCCGCGTCATGTCGAGCAGGTTGGCGATGAAGCGGTTGAGCCGTTCGGCCTCCTCGACCACCGTGCCGACCAGCCCCGCTTTCGCGTCGTCGTCGAGCGCCGGGCCGAGGTCGCGCAGCGTGGTCGCCGCGCCGAGCACCGAGGCGAGCGGCGTGCGCAGGTCGTGCGAAATGGAGGTGAGCAGGGCCGAGCGCAGCTTGTCGGTTTCCGCGAGGCGGCGCGCCCGGTCGAGGTCCGAGGCGAGGTTGACGCGTTCCACCGCGAGCGCGCTCTGGTCGAGGAGCGCGTCGAACAGGCGCTGCGCGTCGGGCGTCAGCAGCGGGCCGGGCGCGTCGCGGTCGAGGCCGACCACGCCGACGGGGCCGCGCCCGGTGCGCAGCGGCGCGAAATAGCGTTGGGCGCCGGGCAGGGTGTCGGCGCCGCGCCCGGCGGGCGTGTCGCGGCTCCAGGTCCAGTGCGCGGCGGCGAGGTCGGCCTCGGCGAGCTCGTCCTCCGGGGGGTAGCCGGCGCGCACCGCCAGCGCCTCGCCCTCCGGAAGCAGCAGCACCACGCGCACGTCGAGCATGGAGGCGATCTGGTAGGCGGTCGCCCACAGCACGTCGTCGACCCCGACGCAGCCGGCGAGCTTGCGCGAGAAGGAGTACAGCGCCTCCGTGGTGCGGGCGCGGCGGCGCGCGATGAGCGCCTGGCCACGCACCCGCGCGGTGAGGTTCGACACCAGCAGCGCCACCACGGTGAAGAAGAACAGGGCGGCGACGTTGGTCGGGTCGGCGATGGTGAAGGTGTAGAGCGGCGGCAGGAAGAAGAAGTTGACGGCGAGCGTCGACAGCAGCACCGCGAGCAGCGAAGGGTAGAGCCCCGTCGCGATGGCGGCGCCGACGATCGCCGTGAGGAACACCAGGCTGACGTTGCGCGTGCCGAGCACCGGCTGCACGGCAAGCGCGACGGCGAGCGCGGCGGCCACGCAGCCGGACGCGACGGCGTAGGGCGACAGCGCCGGCGCGCCAGCCGCGCGCGCGCCGCCGTGCCGCTTGGTGGCCGGTGCCGCGACGACGTGGACGCCGAGGTCCCCGGCGCGGCGCACGAGGTCGAAGACGACGGAGCCGTGGAGCCATTCGAACCAGCGCGGGCGCGTCGCCTTGCCGACGATGATCTGCGTGACGTTGTTGGCGCGGGCGTAGGCGAGCACGTCGTCGGCGACGCGCCGGCCCCCGCCCGGCACGGTGACCGCCTCCATGCCGAGGCGGCCGGCGAGGCGCATGACGTCGGCGACCGTGTCGCGCCCGGCGTCGCCGCGCCGTGCGCCGCGCTCGGTTTCGACGTGGAGGGCGATGGCGGCGGCGTGCAGGCGGTCGGCGACGCGCTTGGCGTGGTGCACCAGCCCGCTCGCCTCCACGCCGTCGCCGAGGCACACCAGCACGCGCTCTCCCGCGGCCCAGGGACCGGCGATGGCGTTGGACCGCATGTGGGCGAGGAGCTGCGCGTCGACGCGCTGCGCCGTGCGCCGCAGCGCCAGCTCGCGCAGCGCCGTGAGGTTGCCGGGCGAGAAGAAGTTGCGCAGCGCCCGCTCGGCCTGGCGCGGCACGTAGACCTTGCCGTCCTGGAGGCGCTGGATGAGGTCGTCGGGCGCGATGTCGACCGCCTCGATGTCGTCCGCGCGGTCGAGGATGCGGTCCGGCACGATCTCGCGGACGCGGATGCGGGTGATCTGGGCGACCACCGTGTTGAGGCTCTCGACGTGCTGCACGTTGAGGGTGGTGTACACGTCGATGCCGGCGTCGAGCAGCTCCTCCACGTCGTTGAAGCGCTTGGGGTGGCGGCTGCCCTCCGCGTTCGAATGGGCGAGCTCGTCGACGAGGGCGAGGGCCGGGCGGCGCGCGAGCACGGCGTCGAGGTCCATCTCGTCGAGGCTCCGGGCGCGGTAGTCGACGACGCGGCGGGGGATGACGTCCAAGTCGGCGAGCAGCGCCTGCGTTTCGGCGCGGCCGTGGGTTTCCACCACGGCGGCGACCACGTCCACGCCCTCCCGCAGGCGCGCCCTCGCCGCTTCAAGCATGGCGTAGGTCTTGCCGACCCCCGGCGCCGCGCCGAGGAAGATCTTGAGGCGCCCGGCGCGCGGCGTGGCACCCCGCATCGTGCGCAGCAGGGCGTCGGGGGACGGGCGTTGGTCGCGATCCATGCGCCGACCCTACCAGATCATCCGCCACGCATCGCGGCGGCGCTCATGCCCCGCCCTCGCGTCGCGCCCTCATGCCTTGGGCAGGGCGTCCAGCGCCAGGTTGAGGTCGAGCACGTTGACGTGCGGCTCGCCGAACAAGCCGAGCGCGCGGCGCGCCGTGTGGTCGTCGACCAGCGCCCGCAGCTGGTCGGCGCCGATCCCGCGCGCCTTGGCGACGCGCGGCACCTGGAACAGCGCCGCCTCGGGGGACAGGTCGGGGTCGAGGCCGGAAGCGGAGGTGGTCACGAGTTCGGCCGGCACCGCGGCGCCGGGGTTCTCGGCCCGCAGCTTGTCGGCGTCGCCCTTGATGCGGTCGATCAGCGCCTTGCTCGTCGGGCCGAGGTTGGAGCCGCCGGAGTTCTGCGCGTTGTAGGGCGCCGGCACGGTCTTGGTGGCGTCGGCGGGGTCCGGCGCCGTGGTGGCGGAGGGACGAGGGTGGAAATAGCCGTCGCCCTTGAACTCCTGCGCGATGAGCGTCGAGCCGACGACCTTTCCGTCGCGTTCGACGAGGCTGCCTTCCGCCTGGTGCGGGAAGGCGAGGGCGGCGAGGCCGGTGACGGCGAGGGGGTAGGCGAGGCCGGTCAGGAGCGTCAGCGCGACGACGACGACGAGGGCGGGGCGGATCTGTTTCAGCACGGGGGTTGGGCCTTCAGGCGAGGTGGAGGAGGGTGACGGCGAGGTCGACGAGCTTGATGCCGACGAAGGGCACGACGATGCCGCCGAGGCCGTAGACCAGCAGGTTGCGGCGCAGCAGGGCGGCGGCGCCGACCGCGCGGTAGCGCACGCCCTTGAGGGACAGCGGGATCAGCGCGACGATGATCAGCGCGTTGAAGATGATCGCCGACAGGATGGCGCTTTCGGGCGAATGCAGGCGCATGATGTTGAGCGCCTGGAGCTGGGGGTAGAAGGCGATGAAGATCGCCGGGATGATCGCGAAGTACTTCGCCACGTCGTTGGCGATGGAGAAGGTGGTCAGCGCGCCGCGCGTCATCAGCAGCTGCTTGCCGATCTCCACGATCTCGATGAGCTTGGTCGGGTCGGAGTCGAGGTCGACCATGTTGCCGGCCTCGCGGG
>CAXTFM010000072.1:0-16730 GCA_964243435.1 uncultured Beijerinckiaceae bacterium | reverse complement strand
TCGGTGAGCAGCTTGGCGCGCCGGGCGAGATTCGTCGACGCCGCGCCGGGTAGCAGCGAGCCGAACTCGTCGCGCAGCGTCATCAGGCAGGACGGTTCCAGCCCGACCACGGGGGCGTCGCCGGCCAGCGCGTGCAGCGTGCGCTGCGCCTCGGCGCGGGCGCGCGCGACGTCGCCGGCTGCGAGGTAGGTGCGCCCGCAGCACAGCGGGCGACCCTGCGCCTTTGGGCGCACCGCCGTCATGCCGAAGCCGTCGAGCACGCGCACCGCGGCGCGCAGGTTTTCCGGCTCGTAATAGCGGTTGAAGGTGTCGGCGAAGAGGATCACCTCGCCGGCCGCCCCCGTCGCCTCGGGCAGGGCGGCGTCGCGGAACAGGTCGCGGCGGAACGCGGGCAGCGGGCGCGACGCTGCGATGCCGGCGGTGCGCTCCATCAGCCGGCGCAGGAGGCCGGAGCGGTTGCGCAGGTTGCTCAAGGGCGCGAGCCGGGCGGCAAGCGGGGCGTAGCGCGGCAGGGCGGCGACGAGGCGGTCGCGCAGGGCGACGCCGTGGCGGTCGGCGCGCGCCGCGGCGGCCTCGATCTTCATCTTGCTCATGTCGACGCCGACGGGGCACTCGCGCCGGCACGCCTTGCAGGACACGCACAGCTTCATCGCCGCCGCGACGTCGTCGCCGGCGAGCGCGTCGGGGCCGAGCTGGCCGGTGAGGGCGAGGCGCAGCGTGTTGGCGCGCCCGCGCACCACGTGCTGCTCGTCGCGGGTGATCCGGTAGGACGGGCACATCGCGCCGGCGTCGAACTTGCGGCAGGTGCCGTTGTTGTTGCACATCTCCACGGCGCCGAGCAGGCCGCCCTGCGGCCCCGGCCATTGCGACCAGTCGAGGCGCGGCGCAAGCGCCTCCGCGGCATAGGCCGGGCCGTAGCGGAACAGCGCGCGGTCGTCCATGCGCGGCGCATGCACCACGCGGCCGGGGTTGAGGGTGCCGTCGGGGTCGAAGGCGTCCTTCACCGCCTCGAAGGCGCGAACGATGCGCGAGCCGAACATGCGCTCATGGAACTCGCTGCGCACGATGCCGTCGCCGTGCTCGCCCGAGTGGCTGCCCTTGTATTCGCGCACGAGGTCGAAGCACTCTTCCGCGATCGCCCTCATCGCACGGACGTCGCCCGCCTTCTTCATGTCGAGCACGGGGCGGACGTGGAGGCAGCCGACGGACGCGTGGGCGTAATAGGTCGGCTTCGCCCCGTGGCGGGCGAAAACGCCGTTCAGCCGCTCGGTGTAGTCGGCGAGGTCGTCGAGGTCGACGGCGCAGTCCTCGATGAAGGAGACCGGCTTGCCCGCGCGCTTGTCCGACATCATGATGTTGAGGCCGGCCTCGCGCACCTCGGCGATGGCCGCCTGGAAGGTGGGGTCGACCGCCTTGACCACGGCGCCGGGGTGGCCGATGTCGGCCATCGCCTCCTCCAGCGCGCCGAGACGGCTATGCAGCCAGCCGTCGTCGTCGCCGTGGAACTCGACGAGCAGCAGGCTGTCCGGCTCGCCGATCAGCATGCGGTCGATGGTGGCGCGGTAGATCGGGATGCCGCGGCCGAGCTCGATCATGGTGCGGTCGACGAGTTCCACCGCCTCGGGGTCGAGCGCCACCAAGTGCTTGGCCGCCTCCATCGCCGCGCGGAAGGTCGGGAACTGGCAGATGCCGACGACCTTGCGCGGCTTCAGCGGCCAGAGCTTGAGGGTGAGGGCCTCCGACAGGGCCAGCGTGCCCTCCGAGCCGACGAGCAGGCGGGCGAGGTTGTCGCGGCCGACCGCCGCCGCCTGCGGCGTCAGGCAGTCGATGTTGTAGCCGCCGACGCGGCGGAGCTGCTTGGGGAAGCGCGCGGCGATCTCCGCCGCCTCGCGGTTTCCCAGCGCGCGCAGCAGGGCGAGCAGGGCACCGGGCGCGGCGGTGTCGCTGGCGGCGCCGAAGCGATGGCGCGTGCCGTCGGCGAACAGCGCGTCGATGGCGAGCACGTTGTCGGCCATCAGCCCGTAGCGAATGCTCTTCCCGCCGCAGGAGTTGTTGCCGGCCATGCCGCCGATGGTGCAGCGCGCGTGGGTCGAGGGGTCGACGGGGAAGAACAGCCCGTGCGGCTTGAGCGCGTTGTTGAGGTGCTGGAGCACGATGCCGGGCTCGACGGTGGCGGTGCCGGCCGCGGCGTCGATGTCGAGCACGCGGCGCAGGTGCTTCGAGCAGTCGAGCACGAGGGCGCGGTTGACCGTCTGCCCGCACTGGCTGGTACCGCCGCCGCGCGCCAACACCGGCACGCCGTGCTCGCGCGCCACCGCCAGCGTCGCGCGGAGGTCGTCGCGCGTCTTCGGCACCACCACGCCGAGCGGCTCGATCTGGTAGATGGAGGCGTCCGTCGCGTAGCGCCCGCGGTCGCCGCGCCCGAACAGCACGGCACCCTCGACGTGGCGCTTCAGCGCGGCTTCAAGCGCCGGATCGCCCGGCACGGCGGTGCCGGTCGGAAAGCCGAGGCCCTTGGACATGCGAAAACCCCTAGCTGCGCGGCGCCGGGTTTAGCACGGGGGACGCCGCGGCGTCCTGCTGCGGAAGCGCGACGAAGGGTCGTTCGGGGTGCATGAAGAAGGCGCCGACCACCCCCGCCGCCAGCAGCACCATGGTGCCGATGAAGGGCAGCGGCCAGCTCCCCGTCATGTCGATGATCTTGCCGAACACGGGTGGCGAGAGGATGGCGGCGAGCGCCGAGCCGCAGTTCATCAGCCCGCTCGCCGTGCCGGACATATGCGGGGCGATGTCCATCGGCGTCGCCCACATCGGGCCGATCGTCATCTCGGCGAAGAAGAAGGCGCCGCCGAGGGCCAGCGCCGCCGTCGTGGCGTCGTGAACGAACAGGATCGGCAGCGAGCACAGCAGCGACAGGCTGAACCCGACCACCACCATGTCGCGCCGCGCGCGTTTGAGGCTTCCCGTGCGGCGCAGGATGGCGTCGCTGACGTAGCCGCCGAGCGCGTCGCCGAGCACGCCGCCGAAGAACACCACGGAGGCGAACACCGCCGAGTTCTTCAGGTCGAGGTGGTAGGCGTGCTGCATGAACTGCGGCACCCAGCTGAGAAAGGTCCACAGCGTCCAGCCGTAGCAGAAATAGGTGAAGGTCACCGGCGCCATGCGCCTGGTGAGCTGGCCCCAGGGGATCGGGGCGCGCTGCGCGGGCGTGCGCCGCGGCGCCATGCCCGCGGCCTCGGCGGCGCTGACGCCCCCGTGCGTGCGCGGGTCGTCGCGGTAGTACCAGCCCCACACCAGCGCGAAGGCGAGGCTGGCCACGCCGACGACGTAGAACGAGCCGCGCCAGGAGATGGCGACGATGAGGAAGGCGATCAGCGGCGGGGTGATGGCGTTGCCGAGACGGGCGCTGGCGTGGGTGATGCCCTGCGCCCAGCCGGACTTGCCGCCGGGCAGCCAGTCCGACATGGCGCGGGTGGCGACGGGAAAGGTCGCCCCCTCGCCGAGGCCGAGCAGCAGGCGCGCGGCCGCCATGGACATGAAGCCGCCGGCCAGGCCGGTGAGCACCGTGGCGCCGGCCCATACCACGCCGCAGATCGTCAGCGTCCAGCGCGGGCCGAAGCGGTCGGCGAACCAGCCGCCGACGACCTGGAACACGAGGTAGGGGTAGCCGAACATCGAGAACAGCAGGCCGACATCGGTGTTGGTGAGGCCGAGCTCCTGCTTGAAGTAGCCGGCGGCGGTGCTGATGTTGACCCGGTCGATGTAGGTCAGGAAATACATGACGCAGAGCAGCAACAGGACGTTGCTTCGCGCCGACCACCTGCGCGCCATGCCGCCGCCTCCCGCATCGCCCCGCTCGAACAGCTCGGGTCGAGGCGGGCATGTCACATCGTTCCAACCCGTGCAAGGCGACCGCTCGTGGGGGTGGACACAGCCTCGGCCCGGCGTTCAGCCATCGCGGCGCGGTGGCGCCGCGTTGGACGGGACACGCTCCCCCGGTGCGCCGTGCGTCGGATGTGAAGCCCGTCGGCCGTCGCCCGACGCGACCCGGCGCGCGTCGGCGAGGCGGCCGTCGACCGCGTCGAGCACGTCCCGTTTGAAGCGTTCGAGCCTGGCGTCGAACAGCCCGTCCAAGGCCCGCACCGCCTCGCCCAGCGCGGCCACGTGGTCGACGAGGGCGGCGGCGTGCCCGGCCACGGCATCGATCTCGTTCCCGGCCGCGCGCAGGTCATACGCGGCACGTCCGCCCGGCGCGCTGCAGCCAGGGTCGCGCGGGGGCGCTTCCGCGGCAGCGGGTGCAGGCGCGGCGCGCGGTGAGGGCGCGGCCGGTGCGCGATCACCGCCGAGCAGCCCGTCGATGTCCAGGCCCCACGCCCGCCAGAAGGCCCGAAGGAAGGCGCCGTAGGCTTCGATCTCCCCGCTCATGGTGTCACCGTGGATCAGCGCCCTGGCAGGGCCGCCGGTGCGCTAACTCCGCGCGCGGCGTCGCCTACGTCAAGCGCCGGCCTGACCGATGCCGTGACGACGCGGCGACTTCTCATCGCCTGCGTCCCGGTCAGGCGGCAACCGCGGCGTCCTGCAGCCCGAGGCTGCGCCGCAGCGCGTCCACGCAGGCGCGGTCGAAGGCGCGATCGACGTCGGCGTCGATGATGCGCAGGGCCTCGTCGACGGACATGGCTCGCCGATACGGCCTGTCCGCCGTGAGCGCGTCGAACACGTCCGCCACGGTGACGATCCTGGTTTCCAGGTCGATGGCGCCGCCGGACAGGCCGCGGGGGTAGCCCTTGCCGTCGAGCCGTTCGTGATGCGCCCCGCCGATGCGCGCGGCATCGGCGAAGACGGCGATGCGGGACAGGATGGCTTCGCTCTTGCCGGGATGCGTGCGGATCGCGCTCCACTCGCCCTCGTCGAGGCGGCCGGGCTTTTCCAGCACCCTGTTGCTCACGCCGAGCTTGCCGACGTCGTGGAGCAGGGCGGCCCGGTGCAGCCGGCGGCGGCGTGCCGCGTCGAAGCCGAGCGCCGCCGCGATGGCGTCGGCGAACGCCGCGACCCTGTCGCTGTGACCTCCGGTGAAGGGCGTCTTCGCGTCGACGACGTCGGCGAAGGCTTGCGCGACCTCGTCGAGGTAGTCCTCGTCGACGTCGAAGGTGTCCTCCTTGCCGGCTTCCGCCACGGCGAGGGTTTCCGCCCCCTCGTCGAGCGCGAACCACAACGCCTCGTCGGAGGCGGCACGCAGGAAGGCGTCGACGATGGCCGGGTCGAACCACGTGCCGGCGCGCCGCCGCGCTTCGGCGACGGCGGCGTGCTGTCCTTCGGCGGCGTGGAACACTTCCACCACCTGGGACAGCAGCGCGACGCGGGCGTAAAGCGGCACCTCGGTGCCGCGCAGGCCGCAGGGCTTGCCGTTGCCGTCCCAGTGTTCGTCGAGCGAGGCGATGGCGCCGGCGACGGCCTCGGAGAAGCGCAGCCGGCGCGCGATGTCGGCGCCGCGCTGGCAGCGCGTTTCAATGAGTTCGGTGACCAGCGTCGAGGCGTTGCGCATGATGTTGAGGATCGCGGCCGCGCGCACGGTGAAGGCCTGGTCCGGCGCGGCGTGGGTGAACACGTATTTCAGCGTGTCCTTCAGCGTCGGCCCCACCGTCCGGAAGTCGCGCTTCAGCGCGAGGTCGTCGGCCCCGTAGATTTCGCAAAGGCGGGCGGCGTTGCTGCTGCAACCGGCGTCCTTCAGCAGCACGGAATAGAACAGGTCGCGCCGGGCGGGTTTCGCCATGCCAAGCTCATCGGCGATGCGCAGCGCGATGTAGGCGGCCCTGGCCGAATGTCCGGCGGGAAGCCCTTCCGTCATGTCAAGGGCGTGGCTCATCGCGCCAAGCACTTCCGAGAGCGTCAAGTTGGAACCACCGGCCGCCATGTGCATCGCCCGCGCACCTTCGTCGTTGCGACAATGCGACCGTTTCCGTTGCGGAAGGTTGAACAAACGCCCGGGACCACGATTCGCCGCATCGGGTCGCTGGCGCAGCCGCGTCGTCGGAGGAACGCCGGCGCCACCCGGCCGTGGCGGGGTCGTCGGGCCGCGCGGTCAGGCGAGCACCGCGACAGCCGGGACCGCGGCGTGCGCGAGGAACGCGTCGACGAGCGATGCCGGCGTCGCGTAGGAGGTGATCAGGCGCACCAGCCGCTCGTCCGGGGCGAGCGTCGCCGCGATGTCCGGGGTGCGGTGCGTCCAGGGATAGTAGCGGGCGCCGTTCGCCGCGAGGTGCGCGTCGAGCGCGGCCGGAAGCACGGCGAACACCTGGTTGGTTTCGGTCGGCAGGGGAAGCCGGACGCCCGGCAGGCGCGACAGGCCCTCCGCGAGCATCGCCGCCATCGCGTTGGCGTGCCGCGCCAGTTCCAGCCAATGGCCGTCGATCAGCATGGCGTCGAGCTGCGCGGCGGCGAAGCGCGACTTCGACGCGACGTAGCCGAACCAGTCGCAGGCCTGCCGGGCGCGCGCGACCAGATCGGCGTTCGCCCCTTCTGGATCGAAGACGACGACGGCCTCGGTGCTGACGGCACCGTTCTTGGTCGCCCCGAAGCTCAGGAGGTCGACGCCGGCGTGCCACGACAGCTCGGCGGGAGTGCAACCGAGCGCCGCGACCGCGTTGGCGAAGCGCGCACCGTCCATGTGCATCCGCACGCCGCGCGCGCGGGCGGCGCGGCCGAGCGCGGCGACCTCGTCGGGCGTGTACACCGTGCCACGTTCGGTGCTCTGCGTGAGGCTGAACACTACCGGCTCCGAGCTTGGTCCCTCGGCAAAGGCGCGCGTGGCGGCGGCGAGCGGCACCTTGCCGTCGAAGCTCGGCAGCCGGACCATCCGGCTGCGGTCGTTGAAGAAGGCGCGGGCGCCAGCTTCCTTGTTGAAGATGTGCGCGTCGTCGTGGCCGATGATCACGCCGCGTCGTCCCACTACGGCGTCCAGCGCCAAACCGTTCGCCGCCGTGCCGGTGGGGACGGGGATCACGGCGAGGTCGCAGCCGAACACGTCGCGGAAGCGGTGGAGCGCGCGCGACGAGACGTCGTCGTGTCCATAGGCGCGCGCGAAGCCGCCATCGGCCGAGGCGATCGCCCGGAGGACCGCAGCCGAACCGCCGGCGTGGTTGTCGCTGGTCAGGTCGAGGTCCATGCCGTTGCAACTCCGTTCTGGCCGTGCCGTGCGGGCGGGCACCGCGCGGATGCGCTTGCACCAACGCGGCCCGCTTCGCCGCGTTGCGCGCCGACCCTGCACGCGGAGGGCGACCTCCGGCGCGGAATGGGTCCGTCGCGAGTGACGGACTTACGAACGTGAAACGGCGTAGGCCGCGTTCTTCCGGCGGAAGCAGCCTAGTAGGCGGCCGGGTCGGGCGAATCGCCCGGGGTGGCGAAGGCCTTCTTGAGCGAGGCCGGCATGGGGAAGTCGAGGTTCAGCCCGGCCTTGTTGATCGGCTTGGTGAACCACTTGTCGTAGAGCGCCTGGCCCTCGGGGCTCTTGTAAAGGGCGGCGGTGGTCCTGTCGGCAAGCGCCTTGAAGGCCGGGTCGTCGCGGCGCAGCATGATGCCGTAGGGCTCGGGCTTCGACAGGGTGAAGTCGGAGATCACGTAGTCGCCGGGCGTCTTGGCGCTGGCCTTCATGGCGGCGAGCAGGATGTCGTCCATCGCGTAGCCGACGGCGCGGTCCGTTTGCACGTCGAGGAAGGCTTCGGGGTGATCCTTGGCCGGGATGATGCGCATCCCGAGCTTCTTCTCGGCGTTGACGTCGTTCAATTGCTTGATGTTGGTCGTGCCCGACACCGACACCACCGTCTTGCCCTTGAGGTCGTCAAGCGAGCCGACATGATTCGCCTTTTTGGTGATGAAGCGCGTCGCGGTCAGGAAGTGCGTGTTGGTGAAGGCCACCTGCTGCCCGCGCGCGGCGTTGTTGGTGGTCGATCCGCACTCGATGTCGACGGCTCCGTTGGTCATCAGCGGGATGCGGGTCGACGACTCCACCGGCACGTACTTCACCTGGAGCTTGGGCAGCTTGAGCTCGACCTTCACCGCCTCGACGATCTTGGCGCAGATGTCCATCGCGAAGCCGACCGGCTTCTGGTTGTCGTCGACGTAGGAGAAGGGCACCGACGCTTCGCGGTAGGCGACGGTGATGGTGTTGCTGTCCTTGATCTTCTTCAAGGTGCCGGTGAGGTCCTCCGCCCGCGAGGGCGGCGTCGCCCAGGGCGCGAGGCCCGCGGCGAGGCAGGTGGCAAGCAGGCAGGTCAACACGCGCATCGCCTCGTCTCCTTGGTTCGGCAAGCCCCGCGGGTTTAGCAAGCCCCGCGGGTTTGGCAGGCCCCGCGCGAGCGGAAGCATTCGGCCGTGACGGCGGGCACGCCGCCGGCGCTCCCTCGCAAAACTCGCGCAAGATGGCCGGGCGCTTGCTCTTCCCCGCCCTTGACGCCGCCCGTGACCCTGGACGCGGCGGCGCGGGGCACGCATCCTTGCCGTCGTCGGGCGGCGCCGATGCGGACCGCTGCAAAGGGATAGGGAGCCGTCCATGTCGTCCAGCAGGGTCGCCTTGATCGTCGGGGCCGGCGCGGGCTTGAGCGCCGCGACGGCCCGCAAGCTCGCGGCGGCGGGGTGGCGGGTGGCGCTCGCCGCGCGCGACGCCGACAAGCTCGCCGGTCTCGCCACGGAGGTCGGCGGCGTGGCCTATGCCTGCGACGCATCGCAGCCGGCCGCCGTGGCGCGGCTCTTCGCCGAAGTGGGCGAGCGCGCCGGGCCGCCCGACGCGGTGCTCTACAACCCGAGCGCCCGCGCCCGCGGCCCCATCGCCGAACTCGACCCGGCCGCCGTGGAGCACGCGCTGCTGGTCACCGCCTATGGCGGTTTCCTCGTCGGGCAGCAGGCGGCGCGCGCCATGCTGCCGCGCGGGCGCGGCACCATCCTGTTCACCGGGGCCTCGGCAAGCGTCAAGGGCTACGCGCAGTCCGCCTCCTTCGCGATGGGCAAGTTCGCCCTGCGCGGCCTCGCCCAAAGCATGGCGCGCGAGCTGGGGCCGCAGGGCATCCACGTCGCCCACGTCGTCATCGACGGCGCGATCGCGCGTGGCGCCGTCCCTGCCGGCCAGGCGGAGGACGCGCGGATGGACCCGAACGCCATCGCCGACGCCTACCTCCACCTCATCGACCAACCGCGCAGCACCTGGACGCACGAGCTCGACGTGCGCCCCTGGGTGGAACGGTTCTGATCAGCGGCGCAGCCGCGTCCACACCCGGTCGATGAGCTTGATCGCCGGCGGCGGGCAGGTCGGGGTGAAGACGATCCTGGTGCCTTCCGGGATTTTCAGCTCCGGTGCGTCGCGCAGTGCCGGGTCCTCGAAGCGCTCCGTGCCGCTGATGGCGGTGGTGTAGTGCGTGAAGTCGGCGGACAGGGCGCTGTTCTCCGGCCGCAGCATGAAGTCGAGGAAAAGGCGCGCGTTGTCCGGGTTCCTGGCGTCGCGTGGGACGGCGAGGTTGTCCATCCAGCCGACCACGCCCTCCTTGGGAAAAACGAAACGGATGTCGGGGTTGTTGGCCCGCGCGCGCGCCGCGTCGCCGTTCCAGATCGCGTTGATCGCCGTATCCCGCGAGGCCACGCGCTCGATGACGCCATCGGAGCTGTACACCTTGACGGCCGGCCGCTGCGCCTGGAGCAGGGCGTCGACGCGCTTCATCGCGGCGGTGTCGGTCTGGCAGGGGGCAAGGCCGAGGTAAAGCTCGGCGAGCGACATCACCTCGGTCGGCGCGGCGAGCATGCCGACCTTGCCGCGCATTTCCGGCGGCGGCTCGAACAGCGTCTTTAGCGAGTCCACCGGCCCGGTGACGGCCTTGCCGTCGACGGCGAAGGCGGTCACGCCCCAGTGGAAGGGAATGGTATAGGCGTTGCCGGGGTCCCAGGCCGGCGAGCGCCAGCGCGCCTCGACGTTGTTGAAGTTGGCGAGCGTCGGCGCGTCGATCTTCGTCAGCAGGCCCTCGCCGGCGAAGATCGGCACGAAGTCGGAGGTGATCACCACGATGTCGTAGCCGCCCGACCCGGTTTTCAGCTTGGCGAGCAAGGTTTCGTTGGAATCGTAGGTGTCGACGGTGACGACGATCCCCGTCTCCTTCTCGAACTTCTGGATCAGCGCCGGCGCCGTGTAGTCCGTCCAGTTGAAGATGTAGAGGTGGCCGCCGGCGGCGGAGGCGGGGACGAGGGAGGCGGCGAGCAGCGCCGCGGCGGCGGCGATCCGGCGGGTGCCGTAGGGCATCGAAGGTCGGTCCTCGCGAGGGGATGGCGGCGATCATGCCGAACGGGGCGGGGCGCGTCCATCCCGCCGCCGCCCGTCCCTCATCGCCGCCCGCGTTCGGCGACGAGAAAGGCGAGGATGACGGCGCAGGCGGACACGCCGAGCAGGATCGTCGCCGCCGCGTTGGCCTCGGGCGTCACGCCGAGGCGCAGCATGCCGTAGAGGTAGACGGGCAAGGTCGTCGCCCCGGCGGGCGCCACCATCAGCGTGATAAGGAAATCGTCGAGCGACACCACGAAGGCAAGCGTCGCGCCGGCGACGATGCCGGGCATGAGCAGGGGCAGGGTGATCCGGCGGAACACCGTCGCGGGCGTTGCGTAAAGGTCGCGCGCCGCATCCTCCAGCACCCGCCCGGTTTCGCGCAGCCGCGCCCGCATCGGCAGCATGGCGAAGGGGATGCAGAACACGATGTGGGCGAGCATCACGTTGCCGAGCCCGGCATGGAGCCCCACCGCCTCGAACAGAACCAGCGTGGCGATGGCGGTGACGATTTCGGGCGCGACGAGGGGCAGGGCGACGAGCGCCTCCCCGGCGGCGCGCCCGGCGAAGGTGCGCCCGCGCTCGAAGGCGAGCGCCGCCGGCAGGGCGAGCGCCGTCGAGACCAGGGTGGCGACGCCGGCGACGAGGAGGCTGTTCACCGCCGTGCGCCGCAGGTCCTCGTTGGCGAGCGCGCGGGCGAACCATTGCGTGCTGAACCCTGTCCAGACCAGGGCGAGGCGGTTGGCGTTGAAGGCGTAGGCCACCAGCACCGCGAGCGGGGCGTAGAGGAAGACGAGCGCGACGAGGCCGAGGGCACGCATCTCCGGCATCGCCCGCCAATCGAAGCGCCCGTTCCTCACGGCAGCACCGTTCGCGCGCGCCGCCACGCCCCCAGCGCGAGGGCGACGACGACGGCCGCCATCAGCAGCGTCGAGAGCGCGGCGCCGAACGACCAGTCGCGCGCGCTGGTGAACTGCTGCTGGATCAGCGTGCCGATCATCAGCTTGCGCCCGCCGCCGAGGATGTCGGGCGCCAGGAACGAGCCCAGCGCCGGCACGAAGACGAGCAGCGCCCCCGCGGCGACGCCGGGGCGCGCCAGCGGCCACACCAGCCGGCGCAGCACGGTGAGGCGGCCGGCGTAAAGGTCGTAGGCGGCTTCGACGAGGCGCGGGTCGACCTTCTCCAACGCGGCGTAGATCGGCAGCACGGTGAAGGGCAGGTTGGCGTAGACGAGGCCGAGCAGCACCGCGCCGTCCGAATACAGCAGCGTGACCGGGCCGCCGGTGAGGTGCAGGGCGGCGAGGCCCTGGTTGACGAGGCCGTTGTCGCGCAGGATCAGCACCCAGCAGTAGGTCCGCACCAGCAGGTTGGTCCAGAACGGCACGGTGACGAGCAGCACCAGGATCCGGCGCAGGCGCGGCGGGCGCGTCGCCATCCACCAGGCGAGCGGCAGGCCGGCGAGGGTGCAGACGAGCGTCGCGGCCAGCGCCTGGAGCACCGAACGCATCACCACGATCGGCACCGTCGGGTCGAACACGAGCCGCCCGTCGAGGTCGCTGTCGTAAAGGATGCGCCCGTAGGAGGCCGCGGTGAACGGGCGCTCGACCCCGCCGTAGGGCGAGGGCGTCATCAGCGAGTAGCCGACCGCGATCATCATCGGCGCCACCATCAGCAGCACGATGGTGGCGAGCGCGGGGGCGGCGAGGAGGATGGGGCGCCGGTTCAACGTCGTCGCCTCAGTCGTCGAGCGCGATGATGCGCGCGCGCGGGATGGCGCAAACCACGAGGTCGCCGGCCGCGAGCCCGGACGGCAGGTCGTCGCGCTCGGCGCCGAGCGTGCCGCCGTCGAGGACCAGCGTGCAGCTCGTGCGCGCGCCGCCGAAGACGGTGCCGGCCACCCGCGCCGGCAGGTGCAGGGTGTCCGCCGTCGGCCGGTCCGTTCCCGCGCGGCGCACCGCCACGTGCTCGGGCCGTACCGCGACGTGGCGCGCGGCGGTGCCGACGAGCGCGCCGGGCAGCACGCTGGCGCCCATGAACTCGGCGACGAAGCGCGACCGCGGATGCGCGAAGATGTCGGCCGGCGTGCCGACCTGGCTGATGCGGCCGCCTTCCATCACCGCGATGCGGTCGGACAGGGACAGCGCCTCCTCCTGGTCGTGCGTCACCAGCAGGAAGGCGATGCCGGTGTCGCGCTGGATACGCTTCAACTCGACCTGCATGCCGCGCCGCAGCTTGGGATCGAGCGCGGACAGCGGTTCGTCGAGGAGCAGCAGCCGCGGGGCGGGGGCGAGCGCGCGGGCCAGCGCGACGCGCTGCTGCTGGCCGCCCGAAAGCGCCGCCGGGCGCCGCGCGCCCATCCCGTCGAGCTGGACGAGGCGGAGCATGGCGGCGACCCGCTCGCGCCGCGCCGCGCCGCGCAGGCCGCGGTTGGCGAGGCCGAAGCCGATGTTGTCGGCGACGCTCATGTGCGGGAACAGGGCGTAGGACTGGAACACGGTGTTGACCGGCCGCCGGTTCGGCGGGTCGGCGAGCACCGAGCGCCCGTCGATGAGCACGTCGCCGCAGGGCGTGGGCGGGGCCGCATCGGGGTGCTCGAAGCCGGCAATGATGCGCAGCAGGGTGGTTTTCCCGCAGCCCGACGGCCCGAGCAGGGTGAAGAACTCGCCCGCCGCGACCTCCAACGACACCGCGACGAGCGCCGCGACCGCGGCGGCGCCTTGCCCGAAGGTGCACGTGACGGCGCGAACCGCGACGAGCGGCGCCCCGGCCGGTTCCGTCGACGGTTCAAGCGGCGCGCCGGCCGTCACGCCGGTTGTCACGCCGCCGGCGCGCCCGCGCGGCGCACCCGTCCGGCGGGTTGATGGGGGAGCGGCATGGATGTCCTCCTCGCGTCGGGTCGCCGCAGGGTGGGAAGCGGTCGCGCCGCCACCCCGGTCCCCCTCGTCGCACGTCCGACCATCGTTGCCTTGCTAAATCAATGCGTCCCGCTTACACACTCGAGCTGCACCGTTCGGTCAGGCCCGCACGCCGCGCTCCCCGCGCAACTGGCGTCCCGGCTCACATCCCGAACTTCGGCTGTTTCCGGCCCCTCCATCGAGCATGCCAACGCCCATGACAGACGTTGTCTCCGACGACATCACGCTCCCGCCCGACTATCCACCGCCGCCGCCGCACGCCGGCCCCAAAGAGATCAAGCTCGCCGACCTGAAGAACAAGACGCCGGTCGAACTGCTCGCCTTTGCCGAGGAGTACGAGGTCGAGAACGCCTCGACGATGCGCAAGCAGGAGCTGATGTTCGCCATCCTCAAGCAGCTGGCGAGCCGCGAGATCGAGATCGTCGGCGTGGGCGTCGTCGAGGTGCTCCAGGACGGCTTCGGTTTCCTCCGCTCGGCCGATGCGAACTACCTCGCCGGCCCCGATGACATCTACGTCAGCCCCTCGCAGATCCGCCGCTTCGGCCTGCGCACCGGTGACACGGTGGAAGGACTGATCCGCTCCCCCAAGGAGGGCGAGCGCTACTTCGCGCTGCTCAAGGTCAACACCATCAACTTCGAGGAGCCGGAGAAGGTCAGGCACAAGGTCAACTTCGACAACCTGACGCCGCTTTACCCCGACCGTCGCCTCAAGCTCGAAATCGAGGACCCGACGCGCAAGGACCTCAGCCCCCGCGTCATTGACATCGTCGCCCCCATCGGCTTCGGCCAGCGCGCCCTCATCGTGGCGCCGCCGCGCACCGGCAAGACGGTGCTGTTGCAGAACATCGCCCAATCGATCTCGGCCAACCATCCCTCGGCCTACCTCATCGTGCTGCTCATCGACGAGCGGCCGGAGGAGGTCACCGACATGCAGCGCTCCGTTCGCGGCGAGGTCGTGTCCTCGACCTTTGACGAGCCGGCGACGCGCCACGTCGCCGTCGCCGAGATGGTGATCGAGAAGGCCAAGCGCCTTGTCGAGCACGGGCGCGACGTCATCATCCTGCTCGACTCGATCACCAGGCTCGGGCGCGCCTACAACACCACCGTGCCCTCCTCGGGCAAGGTGCTGACGGGCGGCGTCGACGCCAACGCCCTGCAACGCCCCAAGCGCTTCTTCGGCGCCGCGCGCAACATCGAGGAGGGCGGCTCCCTCACCATCATCGCCACCGCGCTGATCGAGACCGGCTCGCGCATGGACGAGGTGATCTTCGAGGAGTTCAAGGGTACCGGCAACTCCGAGATCATCCTCGACCGCAAGGTGTCGGACAAGCGCACCTACCCGGCGATGGACATCGCCCGTTCCGGCACCCGCAAGGAAGAGCTTCTGGTGCCCGCCGACATCCTCAAGAAGATGTACGTGCTGCGCCGCATCCTCAACCCGATGGGCACGGTGGACGGCATCGAGTTCCTGGTCGGCAAGCTGCGCGACACGCCCAAGGGCAACGCCGCCTTCTTTGATTCGATGAACACGTGAGAACGATCGGCGTCTGAGAACTGCCGGTTGCCCATCGTGCGTGACGCTTTGCCGTGCCGACGCATCCTGCCCTGTCGGCAAGCAGCGCTGGATTGGCGAAATCAATGCCAGAAAGCGCCGTTGCTGTTCACTTTGCCGTAATAATACAACGGTTCCAAACGAACGGTCGGGCGGCACTTGTCGCGCAACCGCCGGGCTGTACCATTCTCCAACAAATGATTGGGGAATTTGGATCGTGTCAGCGCGCCTCGGTTTTCGCAACATTCTCGCGTCGTGCGCTTCAGCAGCCGCGCTTCTCGCCGTTGCCGGCACCGCGCAGGCGGCAGACCTCGCGGCCAAGCCGCCGGTGCCCGCCGCGCTGCCCAGCTTCTTTGACGGCATCGAGTACCACGTTCAGGGAGAGGCCGGCATTCTCGGCAACTCGCTCAACCCCAACCAGGGCGCGACCGGCCAGGGCTACAACTTCGGCCAGCTTTACACCGACCACGCCAACGAGCCGCAGATCAACCAGGTCCTGCTGACCATCACCAAGCCCGTCGATCCCAAGGCGACGGGCTACGCCGCCGGCTTCACGCTGCAAGGGCTGTACGGCTCCGACATGCGCTTCAACCACTTCCTCGGCATCGGCGACCAGTTCATGGGCTCGCAGCGCGACCAGCTCAACCTGCTCCAGGCCTTCGGCGCGTTCCACCTGCCGGTGTTCACGGCGGGCGGCGTCGACCTCAAGGTCGGCCTGTTCACCTCGCCGCAGGGCTTTGAAACGCTGGACCCGTCAACCAACCCATTCTATTCGCACAGCTACACCTACAACTATTCCGTCACCTTCAACCACACGGGCTTCATCTCGACGACGCACGTCACCCCGACGCTCGATTTCTACCTCGGCGTCGACACCGGCAACCAGACTTCCATCGGCTTCCCCGGCGGCGATCCCAACGGGCAGATCGCCGGCTTCGTCGGCTTTGGGCTCAACAACCTGCTCAACGACAAGCTGACGGTGATCGCGCTGTCGCATATCGGACCCGAACAGAACTTCATCGCTGACCCGACCGGCGCCAACCGCGACCTGCGCTACTACAACGACGTTGTCTTCACCTACAAGGCGACGGATGCCTTCACCGCCGTGACCGAGTTGAACTACGTGCGCGACGAGTTCGGCACCGGTTTCGGCAAGGCGGAGGCGTTCAGCGTCGCGCAATACTTCGCCTACACCTTCAACAAGATCTACACGCTGAATTTCCGCGCCGAAGCGTACCGCGACACCCAGAACTTCTTCGTGTCGACGCCGCAGGACAACTCCGGCTTCGTCAAGGCCGAGCGTGGCTTCACCAACTTCATCGCGCCGACGCTGGTGGCGCCCAACCTCGGCAACAACGCCACCCAGGGCACGACCTATGGCGAACTCACGCTTGGCCTGACCATCAAGCCCGACGTGCCGAAGCCCTTCGCCCTGGTGCTGCTGCGCCCGGAAATCCGCTACGATCGCGTGCTCGCCGGAGCCAAGGCCTACAACAACAACATCCTGCTCGGCGGCGGAAACACCGGCAGCCGCGACCAGTTCACCTTCGGCGGGGACGTGGTGATCGGCTTCTGACGCCGCAACCGACCGCTAGGCCGCGCCCGTTCAAACCGGTTCGCGATACAGCACGCAACGAAACCGCCGCGCCCACCAGGTGCGGCGGTTTCGTTGCGTGCTGCATGCTGTGGCCAAATCGAGATCGCCCGCGCTCCGCGTCGGATGGCGTCGCCACGCCCCGCGCTGTTCCATGTCCGAGAGCGTATGCCGCGCGACGTGATGTGATGTCGAGGGCGCCGGTCGCCCGCCTTTTCGGTGCGGCGCTGGCATAAATCGTGCTCTGTCGAGATCGAATTCTCTTGTCGCGTCCGGGAGGCCCAGGGCCGGGTGGATGCGGCGCTCTCGAACGGGGCACGCGCATGACGAAATACAAGCTTGAGTATCTTTGGCTTGACGGGTACGCGCCTGTTC
>CAXTFM010000071.1:0-16830 GCA_964243435.1 uncultured Beijerinckiaceae bacterium | reverse complement strand
CGATGGAGATCACGAGGCGGAGGTTGGCCTCGACCATCTCCTTCTTGGCCTGCCGCGCTTCCCGCTCGCCCTTCTGCACCATGTGGACGATCTTGCGGAACTCCTGGATCTCCAGGCCCGTCTCGGTGGCGAGGTTGTGGATTTCGCCCCGGATGTCCTTCACCTGCTCGATCGATTTGCCGATCAGGTCGCGCCAGCCCCGCGTGCCAAGCTTCGACACGCGCAGGATCCACTTCGGGTCGAGTTCCGAATTCTGGTAGGTGCGCAGGAAATCCTCGCGGCTCACGCCGTGGCTTTCGGACAGGCGCAGCAACCGCGTTTCGTGGCCGATGAGCTTCTTGTTGATCTCGTAAAGCTGTTCCACCAGCGCGTCGATGCGGTTCTGGTTGAGCGACAGCGACTTGACGTCGGCGACCACGTCCTTCTTGAACGACTTGTACTTGCGCTCCTGGGTCGGGGTCAGGTCCTCGTTCTTGAGCTTGTTCTCGACGTTCTGGTCCTGGAGCTTGCGCAGCTTCTTGTAGCTGTCGGCGATGCGGTCGAAGGTGTCGAGCACCTTGGGCTTCAGCTCCGCCTCCATCGCCGACAGGGACACGGAGTTCTCCATGTCGTCGTCGTCGTCGAAGGCTTCTTCCGGAATCGGCATGTCGTCGCCGGCCGGACGCAGGCTCGCCGGCGGGTTGACCGGTGCCGTGGCCGGCGCGCGCTGGGCGGCGAGCAGTTCCTGTGCCCCGGGCGCCGTCATGTCGATCTTGGGCGTGTTCTTGCCATCGGGGCCGGCATAGGTCGCTTCGAGATCGATGATATCGCGCAACAGCACCTTGGAGCCGTTCAGTTCGTCGCGCCAAATGATGATGGCCTGAAACGTCAGCGGGCTTTCGCACAAACCGGCGATCATCGCCTCGCGCCCGGCCTCGATGCGCTTGGCGATGGCGATCTCGCCTTCGCGCGAGAGCAGCTCCACCGAACCCATCTCGCGCAAGTACATGCGTACGGGGTCATCGGTGCGGTCGGCCGGCTCGGACGTGCGCACGGCGACGGCCTTGGGTGCCGCCGCCTCAACGAGGTCGCCGCCATCGGCCTCCTCCGCTTCCTCGGCCTGCTCCTCGGCCTCGCCGTCCTCGGTCTCCTCGGCCTCGACCACATTGATGCCCATCTCGTTGAGCATGGCGAGAATGTCCTCGATCTGCTCCGAGTTGACTTCTTCCGAGGGGAGAACGGAATTCAGCTCGCCATAGGTGACGAAGCCGCGCTTCTTCGCGGCCTTGATCATCCGCTTAACGGCGGCATCGGACAGGTCCAGCAGCGGCCCGTCCGTGCTCTCCGCCACCGCGCCGTCGACCTCGGCCTTCTCTTCCTTTTTGGCCATCAAGCCCTCATCCAACCCGGCAGAATCCTGACCAGGTATTTGCATCCTCGAAGCGGCGCCGATGCCGCAGAACGAACCTGTCGTGACAAACGCGTCGTCGCGCACGCGGCACTATGATCTGGCAATCGTAACGCCGCCGAACTCTGCTGCCGGTACTAGAGCGCGCTTCCCGAACGCCCCGACGACGAGCCGAAACCCTCGATCGCCGCTTCCGACCCGGCCAGCGCGCTGATCTGCTCCTTGATATCGACGATGCGTGCCACGTTGGCCTCGCAGGACTCGATAGCTAGGGCTGCCTCGGCGGACATCAATTCCCTATGTAACGCCCGCGCCCTGTGCTGCAAGGTCAATGCCTGTCGTAGAACGTGCGCGGCGTCGGCCGTGGCGGCCTCTGGGCGCAAATACCAATGAGTTCTTGCACAGCTCCTGTCCAACCTGCCCAGAAGGGCGGCAAAGCCCGCGGCTGTGAGGTTTTCGCGCAACGCGGTGACGGACTCAATGCCGTCATGGGCAAGGTCGAGCAGCCGGTCGCGCAACGCGACGACTTCGCCGCCGGTGCCAAGGTCAAGCGCGGCGAGCTCCTCCGCGTGGTCGGCGATGAGGTCGGGATGGGCGAGGAGGAGGAGCATGATGTCCGCCTCGCGCGGGGGTACGCTCGCCACGCCTTGAAAGCGTCCGAGCAGGTTGGGGTTGGCGGCAACCGGCGCGGACAGGAGCCCGGTGCGCTCGGGCGCGGCGCCCCCACGCCCCGCGCCGCGCCGGACGCCGTTCTGCCGGTCGGGACGGAACGGCGGCCGTCCGGCGGCGCGGCGCTCACCGCCACCCCCTTGCCGCGGCTCGGGCATGCCGAACAGCGCCCTCACCCGCTTGTCGAGTTCCACCCTGTAGTGCGGGCGCAGCGCCTCGTCGCGGATGGCGGCGGCGAGCGCGCGCACCTCGTGCTCCAGCGCGGCGCGCTGTTCTGGCGTCGCCAGCGCGCGGCCTTCGAGGGCTCGCGACCAGACGAGGTCGACGAAAGGCATCGCCGCGCCGAGCGCCTGTTCCATCGCCGTCGCGCCCGCGGCGCGGATCAGCTCGTCCGGATCCTGCCCGTCGGGCAACAGGGCGAAGGCGAAGGTCCGCTCCGGGCCGATCAAAGGCAGCGCCATCTCCGCCGCCCGCCCGGCCGCCTTGCGACCGGCCTTGTCGCCGTCGAAGCACAACAGCGGCTGCGGCGCCATCTGCCACAGCAGACCGGCCTGATCCTCGGTGAGCGCGGTACCGAGGCCCGCCACCGTTTCGGGGAACCCGGCGGCGTGCATGGCGACGACGTCGACGTAGCCTTCCACGGCGATCACCCGGCCCTTGTCGTGGGCCGCTTTGCGGGCGCGGTGATGGTTGAACAGCACGCTCCCCTTGTGGAAAAGCGGCGTTTCCGGCGAGTTCAAGTACTTCGCCGTCGCGTCCTTCTCCAGAGCGCGGCCACCGAAAGCGATCACCCGACCCGAGCGGTCGTGGATGGGAAACATCACGCGGTCGCGGAAGCGGTCGTAGGGCACGGCGATCTCGTCGCCGTGGACCAGCAGGCCCGCCTCGCACATGGTCTCCACGCTGGCGCCCTTGGCGGCAAGGGCGTCGCGCAGTTCGTGACGACCATTCGGCGCGTAGCCGATGCCGAACGCGTCGCGGCTCGCCGCGGCGATGCTCCTGCCGTCGAGGTAGGCCCGCGCCTTGGCGCCGCCGCCTCCGGCCAGCGACTGGCGGAAAAATGCCGCCGCCCAGTCCAGCACCTCGTGGAGTCCGGCGCGGCGCTGTTCCCGTCGTTCCGCGTCAGGCGAGCGCGCCGGCAGGGCCAGCCCCGCCTCGCCGGCCAGCCGCTCCACCGTTTCGGGAAAGGACAGTCCCTCCGTTTCCATGACGAAGTCGAAGACGTTGCCGTTCTTGCCGGAGGAGAAGTCGAACCACGCCATCTTCTGGTCGTTGACGAAGAAGCTCGGCGTGCGCTCCTGACCGAACGGCGACAGGCCGACGAATTCGCGCCCAGACTTTTTCAGCTTCACGCGGCGGCGCACGACCTCCGACACCGGGAGGCGCGCCCTGATCTCGTCGAGAAAGGATGGCGGGAAGCGCATGGGCCTCTACCTATACCGGACGCGTCGGCTTGAGGGTGGCGGAACGCCGCACCATCCCTGATGCCGAGCGTCGGCTCCGCCCGATGCCGACGGCGCCGACGCGGGAGCGCGGGATAGCGTTGCGCGTGAAAGGTTATGGATATGAGCAGGACCAGCCGTTTTTTCGACATGAAGCGGCAAGGCGAGAAGATCGCCATGCTCACCGCCTATGACGCACCCACCGCCCGCGCCGAGGCGGCGGCGGGCGTCGACATCATCCTCGTCGGCGACAGCGTCGGCACCAACGTGCTCGGCTACGCGAGCGAGCACGAGGTGACGTTGGCCGACATCGCCCACCACGTGCGCGCCGTGCGGCGCGGCGCCCCCGACACCGCCGTGCTCGCCGACCTTCCCTACGCCACCTACGACAGCGGCCCGCAAGCGGTCGCCAGCGCGCGCGAGCTGATGGCGGCCGGCGCCGACATGGTGAAGTTCGAAGGAGCGCGGCCCGACATCGTCGCCGCACTGAAGGCGGAGGGCATCCCGGTCAGCGGGCATCTCGGGCTCGAACCGCAGCACCACGAGGAGAAGCGCCTCAAGGGCAAATCGGCCAAGGACGCGCTGCGCCTGGAAACGGATGCCAAGCTGCTGGACAATGCCGGCCTCGGCCTGCTCATCCTCGAACTGATCCCGACCGAGGTCGCCGCGCGCATCACCAAGCTCGTCGCCGCCGCAACGGTCGGCATCGGCGCGGGTGCCGCCACGGACGGGCAGGTTCTCGTCGTTACCGACGCGATCGGCCTCAACGACACGGCGTTCCGTCATAACCATCGTTTCGCCGAGGTGGGCACGGCGCTGCGCGATGCCGTGACGACCTACTGCTCGGCGGTGCGGGCAGGGACGTTTCCAGCCCCGGAGAACAGCTTCCGCATGCCCAAAGCAGAACTCGCCATCCTGGAGGATGCCAGCTAGGCCCCTGCCAAGCGAGGGTCGTTCAGCCGGCGAGCCGCGCCTTGACGAGGGGGCTGGCCTTGGCGAAGTCCATTTGCCCGGCATGCTTCGCCTTCAAGGCGGCGATCACCTTTCCCATCTCCTTGACGCTGGCCGCGCCGGTCTCGGCCACCGCCGCATCGATCGCCTTGGCGACCTCGGCTTCGTTCATCTGTTGGGGCAGGAATTCGCGGATGATGGCGACTTCCTCCGCTTCCGTCTTTACGAGGTCGTCGCGGCCGGCCTTGGCGTAGATTTCGATCGATTCCTGCCGGCTCTTGATCATCTTCTGCAACAAGGCGAGGACGTCGGCCTCGCCGACCGTCTTACCCGTTCCGCGCGCTTCGATGTCACGATCCTTCAGTGCCGCATTGACGAGGCGCAAGGTTGCGACGCGACGTTTGTCGCCGCTTTTCATGGCAGCCTTGAGATCGTCGTTGAGAGCGTCGCGCATCGATCCGGTTCCGGTGGTGGGCACGTTGGCGTGCAAGCCAAGCACTAGGGAGCCTGTTCACGACAATTCAAGGATGTTTCGACATTTCCGCTCCCGAACAACTGGCATCGGCGAGATCTCATGCTTATACTACGGCGTCAGCGACTCGGTCGCGCTTCCCAGATATTACTGCGTTCTCGCCGGCGAGAAGACAATGCGTCGTCAGCTCAAGCCCTTTGTCACCGAGTATCGCGTATCCAACCGGCGCAGTAAGGAGCCGTCACTGCGCGGCGAGCACGACACGGCACGCCCTGCAGAGGCCGACCAAGACGTGTTTGGGATGGCACCGGAGCGGACCAGGGCGGACCGCTTTCAAACGGACGGGGCGAGCGGGAGCTACAAAGCGGCGATGAAGGCCGCCGATGCCCTGTTCGCAGTTCGCAAGCCGTCGCCCACGCACGATGCCGGGGAGACCGAAGCCGGCCCTCACGCGACCGACCCGCGCGCTTCTGCGAGGGAGCCAGGTGCTACGGCAGCCGCCCGGCGTATCCTTCAGGTGATCGAGGATCCCGCTTCGCATGCCCAGGCGCAGCTATCTGTTCCTGTTCGGGCCGAGACGGCGCAGGTGGATGCGCTGCAGGAAGCCGAAGCGGTGCGTGCCGAGCCGGCACCCATCGAAGTGTCGGTCGACGAGCCGGCAGCGCGGCGCGGACGCAAACCCGGTTCGAAGAACAAGCCGAAGCCCGTCGCCATGTCGACCTTGGAGACCCCTGTCGAAGCCGTCGTGGCGGTTGCTGCGCCTCCCGCCACGCTGACGGAAGTCGACATGACCGCCGACCACCGTCAACGTCGCGATCCTTTCCCATGGGTTCGAACCCGGCTGCGGCCGGGCGAGAAATGGAAGCGGCGATTGCCAAAGGTCGCCTGGTAGGCGGGTACTTGGTCTGCACAGGGACCGACCGCGCCGTGGCCTTCATCGACATTGTCGAACAACGGTCTCGCAAGACGCCGGAACAGTCTACATATATGCCGTGCAGCCATCTGGTTGCGTTCGGACAGGGCTGATCATGTCGACCGGCGTTTCCTCTTCATCCACTCATCGCTCTGCGACAGTCCGGAGCGCGCGCCTGGCTGCGGCGCTCGTCATCGGCTTTGCCGGCGTCACGATCGCAGCCGGCCCAGCCGACGCGCGCCTTGGCGGTGGCGGCTCGTTTGGAAGCCGTGGGTCGCGCACCTTCAGCACGCCGGCACCGACCGCGACGGCGCCGGGCGTATCCACCATCGGTCGCTCGCAGACCGCGGCCCCGTTTGGCAACGGCTACAACTCTGCCGGCGCACGACCCGGCTTCTTCGGCGGCGGCGGCTTTGGGCGCGGCCTGATCGGCGGCTTCCTCGGCGCCGGCCTGTTCGGCCTCGTGTTCGGCAACGGCATGTTCGGCGGGCTCGGCGGCGGCTTCTCGCTGATCGGCTTGCTGCTTCAGCTTGGGCTGCTGTACCTCGCGTTCCGCTTCATCACCGGCATGTTCCGGCGCCAGCCGGCTCTCGGTGGCGGCTTCGGTGGACTGTTCGGCGGTGGCGGGGCGTCCCGCCCCGCCGGTTTCGGCGGCGCGTCAGGTGCTTCCAACGCATCGCCCGTGCGAGGCGTGCCCATCACGATCGAGAAGGCCGACTACCAAGCCTTCGAGCAACGCCTGATCGAGAGCCAGGCAGCCTACTCCGATGGCAATGCCGCCATATTGCGCCGCGTCGCGACGCCTGAAATGTACGATAACTTCGCGCAGGAACTCAGTGCCAACGAGCGCCAGGGCGTCGTCAACAGGCTTTCTGACGTGCATCTTCTCCAGGGCGACCTGTCGGAAGCGTGGCGCGAGGGATCGGCCGAATTCGCCTCCGTTGCGATGCGCTTCTCGCTCGTTGACGCGACGATGGAACGGGTGAGCGGGCGCGTCGTGTCGGGTAGCACCAGTGCTCCCCAGCAGGTGACGGAACTGTGGACGTTCACGCGTCCGTCCGGAACGGGTGCGGGGTCTTGGGTGCTTTCGGCCATCCAGCAGGCCTGAGCGCCCCGACCGCATGGTCGCGTCAAAGGCAGGGACGGGCAATTTCCTTGTCCTTCGTCGCGGACCGGACATTCATGATTGGATCGGCAACGGCTCAGGCGACAGCTTCAAGGGTCGCGTACCATGACGCAGGAGCGGGCGAGCGGCGATCTTACCGGATCGCAGGACGATACTGGTCGCCCTATTGTCGCTACCATGCCAAGCCACGCGCCGGCTGCTGTTGCCAGTCTCAAGCACGCGATGCGCCGTGCCCGGCAGGACAATGCCGAGAGGGCCGGCGCTCTTGCCGATCAGCGATCGGCGCGCCTTGGCCGCCTCGAACTGCTGCACGAGGCGTTGAAGCCGCTCGTTGCCCAGATACCGGCCGACATCGACTTCTTCGACGTAGCCCTGGTGCCGGGCGCCAATCCGCGGCTTTTCATCGACATGATCGGCTTTGTGGAGATGGGCCGCGACGCGCGGCTCTACCGTCTTCTTCAGGATACGCGCCACGGTCGCATCGTCCTCGCAGAAGACGCGGACGCCGAGACCATCGTCGATGCGGTGACGGACTATGTCGCCCGGCGAATGCTGGAGCGGGACAAGGCGTTGGCCTCCGACGCCAAGCGCCAGCCGGAGCCGGAGCGCGACGATGCCGTTGCGCTCCGCGCGGTGTCCGTGGCGCGTCCGCGCGGCCCGCTGCGCTGGCTGACCATCGCCTTCGCCTTCCTCATCGATCTGCTTGGCGCAGTCGCGTTCTTCGCCCTCCTCGCGGCTGTGGGCTGGTACGCGTGGAACCGACTGCACGCACCGGCCTGACAGACCGGCCCGGACATCCGCGGTGACGGCATGACGCGAATGCTCGTTCGCGCGCGCGACGCGGCCGATGCGATGCGTGCCGCCGACGCCGGCGTCGACACCGTCGCGACGGGACTTGCCGCAGCTCCCGCGGCCCGCGCCGTCTTTCCCCGATGGTTACGCCTCGACGACGAAGGGGCCGCTTTCACCCCGGCGTTCCTCGAAGCCGCGCGGGCCGTGCAAGCCGACGAGGTCGTGGTGGACGAGGCGCCGGCCCTGTCGCCCGGCTCGCGGCCGATCATCGTGGCCCGCATCGCCGCCTCGTCCGACCTCCCCGGCAGCCTGCACCGCTTGCAAGGCTGCGCGACGGGGGTGACGCTCGACGCCCCGTCGCGTTTGCTCGACCGGTTCGGCATCGCCGCGCTCGATGCCTTCGCCAGGGCCGCCAAGTTACGCGGCTTGACGTTCGGCTTCGGCGGTGATCTCGAAGCACCCGACGTGGCTCGGTTGCTGCTCCTTGAACCTGACGTGCTCGGCTTCGATGCCGCCGTGCGGCTCGGTCGCGCGCCGGACGGGCCACTCGATCCCGCCGCACTCGATGCGATCCGTTCGCTGATCCCGCGCGCCACGGTTTCGACGATCGGCATGCAACGCCCGCTGCCCGGCATCGCCGAAACGGTGGTCGATCGGGTGTTCGTGCGCGACTTCGTCGTCCCGCTGTCGATCGGTGCCTATGCCGCGGAGCGCGGCCGCCGCCAGCGCGTGCGCTTCGGCGTGGAGGCCGAGGTGGCACGTCGGGCGGGCCCGCCGCGCGACATGCGCGAGGTGTTCTCCTACGACATCATGGTGGAAACCGTTCGGGTCCTCGCCGCGCGCGGCCACGTCAGCTTCGTGGAAACGCTGGCGGAGGAGGTCGCGGCGGCGGTCCTCGACCACCCCGCGGTGCGTGCAGTCACCGTTCGGGTCGAGAAGCTCGACGTGGTGGAGGGCACGGTCGGCGTCGAAATCCGCCGCGTGCGTCCGGCCTGACATGAACGAGGCCGGGCGGGCCAGACGCGACCGCTTCTTCGCCGCCATCGCCGGCGGCCCGGTCCTCATGGGCATCGTGAACGCGACGCCCGATTCCTTCTCCGACGGCGGGCGGTTTCAAACGGCCGAGGCGGCGTGCGCGGAAACGGAACGTCACCTTGCCGGCGGCGCGGCCATCGTCGATCTCGGCGCCGAGTCGACGCGTCCCGGCCACGTACCGGTCTCGCAGGACGAGGAGCTGGTCCGGCTCGATCCCGTGCTCGCCGCGGTGTGCGCCGTCGCGACCGTGTCGATCGACACGACCAAGCCGGTCGTCGCCGCCCGGGCGCTGGCGGCCGGCGCCGTGGTCGTCAACGACCAGTGGGGCTTGCAGCGCGACCCGGACGTCGCGCTCAGGATGGGCGAGGTTGTGGCGGACGGCGAGGCGGGGCTGGTGCTGATGCACAACCCTGCCACAGCGGATGCCGAAACCGACGTGGTCGACGCGATGCGCCGTTTCTTCGACCGTTCGCTCACGGTGGCGGGGCGCGCCGGCATCCCCGGCGACAGGCTGATTCTCGATCCCGGCATCGGCTTTGGCAAAACCAAGGCGCAGAACCTTCGCGCGCTCGGGGCCGGTGTCGCCGCGCTGCGCGCGACCTTTGGCCTGCCGATTCTCGTCGGCGCCTCGCGTAAGTCGCTTTTCGCCACGCTGATCGGCGCCGCGGCGGTCGAGGATCGCCTCACCGGCACCCTCGCCGCCCACCTCGCCGCCTACGCACATGGCGCACGGGTGTTTCGCGTCCACGACTGCGCCGCGCACCGCGATGCGCTTGCTGTCACGCAAGCGATCGCCGGACCGGGCAATGGGTGACTGGACCGCGATCGGGCTCGGCTTCGGCAGCAACCTCGGCGATCCGGCGGCGGCGATCGCGTGCGCCGTGGACACGTTGCAGGCACGTGGCCACGTGCGCATCGAGGCGATGTCGTCGCTGTACCGCACCGTGCCCTGGGGGCCCATCGTACAGCCCGACTTCGCCAACGCCTGCGCGCTCGCCGCGACGAACCTCGCACCCCGCGCGCTGCTCGACGAGGTCAAGGCCGCCGAGGTCATCGTCGGACGCCGTCCCGGCACGCGCTGGGGACCGCGCGCCATCGACGTCGACATCCTGTTCTATGCGGCGGCGCATCTCGACGAGCCCGACCTGGTGATCCCACATGCGAGCCTGTTCACGCGCGCCTTCGTCCTGGTGCCCCTGGCGGAGATCGCACCCGACCTCGTGGTCGCCGGCAAGCGGATCGCCGACGCTGCCGCGCAGATCGGCGACGTCGGCGTGACTCCCTGGAAGGCGGCGCAGGGCGACCGCGAGGCGTGACGCAACATTGGGACGGCGGCCGCGTTCCACGTCGGCGCACATCATTGCAACGATGATGCTCTGCCCACCCCGTCCGAAAAGGAACGCCGATGCCCTCGAAGCTCGATCAGCTCAAGACCATGACCACGGTGGTGTGCGATTCCGGCGACTTCGGCAAGCTGAAAGCCTTTGGCGTCACCGACTCGACAACAAACCCGTCGCTGATCCTGAAGGCGGCGAAGATCAGCGACTACGACAACCTCATCGAGGAAGCAGTAATTTGGGGGCGGAGCCGCAACGCGGTTACGAGCCAGGTTACCGATCGCATCGCGGTTAGCTTCGGCGCCGAGCTGACCAAGATCGTGCCCGGGCGCGTGTCGACCGAGGTCGATGCCGACCTGTCCTTCGACACGGAGGCGACGATCAGCAAGGCCAAGGCGATCATCGCCGACTACGCCGAGCGCGGCATCGATAAAAGCCGCATCCTCATCAAGGTCGCATCGACCTGGGAAGGCATCAAGGCGGTCGAGCACCTTCAGAAGAAGGAGGGCATCGACTGCAACATGACCTTGATCTTCTCGCTCGCCCAGGCGATCGCGGCGGCAAACGCCGGTGCCTTCCTGATCTCGCCCTTCGTCGGCCGCATCCTGGACTATTACAAAACCAAGGAGGGCAAGACCTACACTGGCGAGACCGACCCCGGCGTGGTGTCGGTGCGCCAGATCTACGGCTACTACAAGGCTTACGGTATCAAGACGGACGTGATGGGTGCCTCGTTCCGCAACGTCGGCGAGATCGAGGCGCTGGCCGGCTGCGACCGCCTGACCATCGCACCCGAACTGCTGAAGGAGTTAGCCGACGATCAAGGCGAACTGCCGCGCAAGCTCGACCCGCAGCAGTCGGCCAAGCTGGCCCCGGCCAAGATCGAGATGGACGAGAAAACCTTCCGTCTCATGCTCAACATGGACGCGATGGCGACGGAGAAGCTCGCCGACGGCATCCGCCTCTTTGCCAAAGATCTGCAATCGCTACGCGAGGTCGTCTCGACGCGGCTGCAGAAGGCGGCCTGACGCATTCATCCCAGGCATCGGCGCCGTGCGCCGGTGCCATTTTCCCGCGGTGGAAGATCCATTGGCGAGCGAGGTCGACCTACCCTGCCTCGCCGAGCCACACTTCACCTGAGAGGTCACGGCGCACTCGGTCCAACTCTTCCGTGTAGCGCCGTAGCACGTGGGCCTCAGTCAACAAACCGACGACCTGCCGGTCCGAGGCGCTGGCGACGACGGCGAGCGCCTCGGCTTCGGCCTTTTCGAACAGGCGTGCCGCCTCGCGGATGTTCATGTCGGGCGTCAGCACTTGCGCGCGGCAATGGAGGAGGGTGCTGAGCGGCTCCCTGCACTTCTGCTCGTCGTAGACGCTGGTGTGCGCCTCGTTGAGCGATACCAGTCCCGCATAACGGCCGAAGGGATCGATCGCCACCACCCAGTGCCCGCTGCCGATGGGGTGCTGTTCGAGGAAGCTGCGCACGGGCAGATCAGCGAACGCCGTTTCGAACTCGCTGCGCATCATCCGGCCGACGGTGAGCGATCTGATCCAGCCGACATCCTGCGCGCTGCGGATCGACTCGCCGCGCAGGTGCAGCCGCCACGTCGCAAAGCTGTAGCCGAAGGTGCGCCGCACGATGACCGACACCAGCGTCGCCGCGGCAAGGATGAGGATCGACAGGTTGAAGTCGCCGGTCGACTCCAGGGCCAGGAAACTCATGGTGAGCGGCCCGCCGATGATGGTAACCGACATGCCCGCCATGCCGACGATGGCGCAGGTGGTCGCATCAAGGCTGAGGACCGGCATCGCCACCGCCGTGGCCGCGAAGAACAGCATGCCGGTGAGGCCGCCGAGGTAAAGCGAGGCGAAGAACAGGCCGCCGCGGAAGCCGCTGCCGATCGACACCGCCGACGCCAGCGACTTGAGGCACAGCGCCAGCGCGATGGCGCCCATGGTGGGCGGGCTGCGCAGCAACGCGTCCAGCGCGCCGTGCCCGGCCGACAGGACGTGGGGCGTGACAAGCGCCATCACGCCGAGGCAGACGCCGCCCACCGCGGGCTGCAGCATCGGCGGCAGACGGCTTTTCTTGAAGAGCTGCTCGGTCAAGGTGACGGCGCGCATCACCGCGATGCCGATCCCGGCGCACAGCAATGCGAGCAGCAGCATGGCAAGCACGCTGCCGCCGCTCAGCGAAACGGACGGGGACAGGTGGTCAAGGAAGGGCTGGCCCAGGCCGATCGAGCGCGCGACGAGGACGCCGGCGATGGAGGCCACGACCACCGGCGCAAGGCCGAACGGCGTATAGGTGCCGATGATGAGTTCGAAGGCGTAGAAGGCGCCGGTCAGCGGGGCGCCGAAGGCAGCACCGATGGCGCCGGCGGCTCCGGCCCCGACCATCATGCGAAGGTCGGCGCGGCGCAGGTTGACGCTGCGCCCGATGCGCGAGGCGAAGCCGGCGCCGAGCTGGGTGTAGCCGGCTTCCAGCCCGACCGAGGCCCCGAACCCGTTCGATGCCAGGGTTTGCAGCCCGATGACGATGCTGTCGGCGGTCGACATCCGCCCGCCCTGCAAGGCGTTGGCCTCGATGGGGTCGGAAGGACGGCGCGGGCGCCAGCGAGTGATGAAGTGGCTTCCCGCACCGAACAGCAATCCGCCGATCACGGGAACGAGGGCGAGCCACGGGCTGTCAAGTTCGTCCCGCGCGCTCAACGCCGCGTGGCCGTAAAGCAGCCAATGCAGCAGGGTGGCGGAACGCGACAGCGCCGTGGTCAGCAGGCCGGCGGCCGCGCCGATCAGGACGGCCAGGAAGATCAAGCCGCTTTCGCTGGCGCGCACCGTGCCACGCAGGCGGATGGCAGCGTAAAGGAAGCGCCGCGATCGGAACGAGCGCGATGCACGCGCTGCTGGAATACCGACGGTCGACTTCGTGGACGATCGGATCAACAGCGTTCGCATCCGCCAGCGACGCAGCTGGGCGGCGTGGCGCCAGACAAGCGGCCGCGCTGCCCCGACATCGGATGCGATGGTGCCGGTACCCGTCCGCCACGCAAGAAAAAACCCGGCGCACGGGCCGGGTCTATCCTCATCAGGTTTGCGGCTGCGGTTCGAGACCACCGGGCTCGGGACCATGCTTGGGTCGGCTCGATCCGGTCTGCGGCACGGGTGAACCGCGTGGCGGCACGGTCGGCTGGTCGTCGCCGGAGTCGCGCACCGGCGTCTTACCGTTGAGAAGGCCGATGATCTCGTCGCCCGAAAGGGTTTCGTATTCCATCAAGCCCTTGGCCAGGGTTTCGAGGTCGTTGCGCTTCGTCGTGAGAATGCGCGTCGCTTCCGCCAGACCCATCTCGACGAGGTGCCGGACCTCGGCGTCGATCTTGCGCGAGGTTTCCTCCGACAGGGTGTTCTGCCGACCCATGGAGTAGCCGAGGAACACCTCTTCCTGGTTCTCGCCATACATCACCGTGCCGAGCGAGTCGGAGAAGCCCCAACGCGTCACCATCGCCTTGGCGAGCTTGGTCGCCTGCTCGATGTCGGACTGCGCGCCGGACGTGACCTTGTCCTTGCCGAAGATGATCTCCTCGGACACGCGACCGCCCATCAAAACGGCAAGACGCGAGGTCATCTGCTCGTAGCTCATCGACAGCTTGTCGCGCTCGGGGAGTTGCATCACCATGCCGAGCGCGCGACCGCGCGGGATGATGGTGGCCTTGTGGACGGGGTCGGTCGCCGGCACGTTGAGCGCCACCAACGCGTGGCCGCCCTCGTGATAAGCGGTGAGCTGCTTCTCGCCCTCCGTCATCACCAGAGTACGGCGCTCCGCGCCCATCATGATCTTGTCCTTGGAGTCCTCGAACTCGACCATGGTGACGATGCGCTTGCCGCGCCGCGCCGCCATCAGCGCCGCCTCGTTGACGAGGTTCATGAGGTCGGCGCCGGAGAAGCCGGGCGTCCCACGCGCCACCACCTTGAGATCGACGTCGGGCGACAGCGGCACCTTGCGGACGTGGACCTTGAGAATGCGCTCGCGGCCGATGACGTCGGGGTTCGGCACCACGATCTGGCGATCGAAACGGCCGGGACGCAGCAGCGCGGGGTCGAGCACGTCGGGGCGGTTGGTCGCGGCAATGAGGATGATGCCCTCGTTGGCCTCGAAGCCGTCCATCTCGACGAGGAGCTGGTTCAGCGTCTGCTCGCGTTCGTCGTTGCCACCGCCGAGGCCGGCGCCGCGATGGCGACCCACCGCGTCGATCTCGTCGATGAAGATGATGCAGGGTGCATTCTTCTTGGCCTGCTCGAACATGTCGCGCACGCGGCTGGCGCCGACACCGACGAACATCTCAACGAAGTCCGAACCCGAGATCGTGAAGAAGGGTACGTTGGCCTCGCCGGCGATGGCACGGGCGAGCAGCGTCTTGCCGGTGCCGGGCGGGCCGACGAGCAGCACGCCGCGGGGAATACGTCCACCAAGCCGCTGGAACTTCTGCGGATCACGCAGAAATTCGACGATCTCCTGGAGGTCCTCCTTGGCCTCGTCGACGCCGGCGACATCCTCGAAGGTAACGCGCCCGTGCGCCTCCGTCAGCAGCTTGGCCTTGGACTTGCCGAACCCCATAGCCTTACCGCCGGCTCCCTGCATCTGCCGCGACACGAAGATCCACAGCGCGAGGAAGGCGAGAAGGGGCAAGCCATTGACCAGCAGCGTGATCAGCCAGCTGTTGCCGTCGGATGGCGGCTTGGCACTGACCGTGACGTTCTTCTTCAGAAGGTTCTGCACCAGTTGCGGATCGTTGGGCGCATAAACCTGGAAGGCGTGATTATCGGTGAAATGCCCGCTGATCTCGTTGCCGGCGATCGTCACCTCACGCACGCGGCCCTGATCGACCTCCGTCATCAGCTGACTGAAGTTGATCTCCTGGGACGCCGTCTTCTGCCCAGGGTTCTGGAACAGCATGACCAGCGCGACCACCAGCAGGAAGATGATCACCCAGAGTGCAAAATTGCGGAAATTGGGGTTCATGTGTGATCCAGGAGGATCCGGCCGAGGCCCTGACCCGAAGGAGTAAAAGCGTTGCCGCCCGTCCGAACGATTCCCGGCAGACAAGCAGCTGCCGCGAACCACGGATCCAATGTAGGCTGCCCCCTACGGATTGCCAAGTGAGCCGCGGCGGCCCCGACCCGCGTCGGGAGCCGGGCTTTCCCCGGTTTTGAACGCCCGTCCGCCGCGGCGCGGAAGCTCCGGCGAAACCGTGACCACGGTGTCGCGCGTCAGGACGATGCGGGTGCCGGCGAGAGTGGCGCTGAGCGCCCGCCCATCGTAGAGCGCAGATTGCAGCGCCGTCGCCAGCGTTTCCAAACGGTCGAGGCGGATGCGGCGGTCGGCGACGCGTCCGATGGCGCGGCACAGCAGGCGTTGCAAGATTTCCAACGGCGCTTCGCGCACCGGCGCAAGGAGGGCGGTCCAGTTCCGGCCCGCCTGTCCGGCGCTCGCAACGACGCCTTCGAGCCGCGACGTTTCCGCCTCCAGCGCGGCGTCGGCGCGCGCCATCCGGCGGGCAAGGCGGAGCAGCGCCGCCCGGTCGAGGCCGAGGCGCGCGGCGGCACCGTCCTCGGCCCGCAGTCGGGCGCGCGCATACCGCGGGTCGCTGTTGGCGGGATCAACGACGAAGGGTTGGCCGGCGCGGCGGCACAGCTCGGCAAGGGCCTCCTTGGGTATGGCGAGCAACGGGCGCACCAGCCGCAGCCCGTCGGCCAGCGGCGTGTCGCGGCGCATGCCGGCGAGCCCGGCGACACCGCTCCCCCGCCCGAGGCGCATCAGCACCGTTTCCGCCTGGTCGTCGGCGTGGTGCGCGGTGAGCACGGCGGCGGCGCCGACGCTGCGGGCATGCGCGGCGAGCAGCGCGTAGCGGGCCGCCCGCGCCCGCTCCTGGATGCGGGTGCCCGGCTTTGGGCCAGTCCACGCCAGGATCGCGTGGGACAGGCCGAGCGCGGTCGCCGCGGCGGCGACGAGCTCCGCCTCGGCGCCGGCATCGGGGCGCAGGCCGTGATCGACGGTGGCGACGTGGAGCGCGGGTCGCGGCTGGTGTCCCTCGCGCAGGCGCGCCCAGCGCGCGGCGAGGTGGAGCAGCGCCATCGAATCCGGGCCGCCCGACACCGCGAGCAGCAGCGGCGCGGCGTCGAGACCGGCAAACAGCGCCGCCAGCCCACCATCGTCGAGCCGGTCGCCGCCGGTCCCATCAACCCGGGACGCGGGCATCCTCGCCGGGCAAGGCGGATATGCGACGGCTCAGCACTGGGCGCGCTTGGCTTCGCGCTCGGCACCGCTCTTCACGTAGGCGGGCGCGCCGGGGTACTTGCGCGCCACCTCCGAAAAGGTTGCGCAGGCCTGTTCCTTGGCGCCCAGCGCCTTCAACGACATACCGAGGTGGAGCATGGCGTCGGGCGCGCGCGACGAACTGGCGTAGTCGGTCGAGATCTTGAGGTACTGCTCGGCCGCCTCGCGCGAGCGACCACGCTGGGCGAAGCTTTCGCCGAGATAATAGGTCGCGTCGGCGGCGAGCCTGTTCTTCGGGTTCTTCTGGATGAAAGCGGCGAAGCCGCGCTCGGCATCCTCATACTGCTTATCGCGATACAGCCCGAGCGCCGCATCGAAGTCGCCGCGCGGCGTGCCGGGGGCGGCGGCGCCCGGCGAGGTGGCCGCCGGCCC
>CAXTFM010000070.1:0-16892 GCA_964243435.1 uncultured Beijerinckiaceae bacterium | reverse complement strand
ACGGGCGGCGGGACGGGGAGCGGCAGCTCGCAGATCCTGACCGGCTTCAACAACTACGTGGTCGGCCTCAACGCGTCCTGGGAACTCGACCTGTGGGGCCACGTCGCCCGGCAGGTCGAGGCCGCCGACGCCCAGTACCTGCAAAGCCAGGAAACGCGCCGCGACATGCTGGTGTCGAGCCTCGCCGAGCTCGCGCGCGACTACGTCAACCTGCGCGGCACCCAGACGCTGATCCGCATCACCCGCGACAACCTCAAGATCGACGAGGAAATCCTCAACCTGACACGGGTGCGCCAGGAGAAGGGCCTCGTCACCGGCCTCGACGTCGAGCAGGCCGCCTCCCAGGTCGAGTCGGTCAGGGCACAGATCCCGCAGCTCCAGGGGCAGGAGCTGCAGCAGATCAACGCCGTCTCCTTTCTGCTCGACGAGCCGCCGCTGGGCCTGTCCAAGGAGCTGATCGCCGCGCGCCCCGTGCCGCCGGTGCCACCGCGCGTGCCGCTCGGCCTGCCCTCCGAGCTGGCACGCCGACGTCCCGACATCCGCGAGGCGGAAGCGCAGCTCCACGCCGCGGTGGCCAACATCGGCGTCGCCATCGCTGAATTCTACCCCAGCGTGCGCCTCAACGCCGACCCGACCTTCCAGGCGCTGGAACCCAAGAACCTGTTCAAGGGCACCTCGCTCCAGTACATGCAGGTCGGCCCCTCCATCACCGTGCCGATCTTCCAGGGCGGGCGGCTCAAGGCCCAACTGACGCTGCAGGAGAAGCGTCAGCAGGAGGCGGCCATCGCCTATCACCGCTCGGTGCTGAACGCCTGGCACGAGGTGGTCAATTCGTTGACGGCGCTGAAGACCGAGCAGCAGCGCCGCGGCAACCTCCAGGCCCAGGTCGGCCACGCCCGCGCCGCCCTCACCCTGGCGCGCTCGCGCTACGAGCAGGGCGTCGCCGACTTCACCACCCTGCTGCAGAACGCCCAAACGGTGCTCACCGCCGAGCAGCAGCTGGCGCAAAGCACCACCAACGTGTCGCTCGACCTGGTGATGCTGTACCGGGCGCTGGGCGGCGGCTGGGAGCTGACCTACCCCGACCCCCAGGCCCTGCCGCCGGAAAAGCAGGTGCCCTACACCGTCGCCGCCGCGCCGGGCGGAGCGACGCCGGTGCAGCCGTGAACGGCGGCGGCGCTCACGGCACCGCGTCCGTCACAAGTTGCGACACGTCCGTGCGGAACGCGGCGGAGAACAGCGCCCTGGTGTAGGGATCCTGCGGCGCGGCGAAGACCGTCGCCGCCGGTCCCGCTTCCACCACCACGCCGGCGCGCATGACCACGACGTCGCTGGCCAGCGCCCGCACCACCTTGAGGTCGTGGCTGATGAACAGGTAGGCGAGGCCGCGCTTCGCCTGGATCGCGCGCAGTAGGTCGACGATCTGCGCCTGCACCGACATGTCGAGGGCGGAGGTCGGCTCGTCCAGCACCACGAAGCGCGGTTCCAGCACGATGGCGCGGGCGATGGCGATGCGCTGGCGCTGCCCGCCGGAGAACTCGTGGGGGTAGCGGTCCATCGCCGCCGGGTCGAGGCCGGTCTCGGCGAGGGCGGCGGCGACGATGTCGCGGCGCCGGGCGGCGTCGGGCTTGGCCCCGCCGATCGTCAGGCCCTCGCCGACGATGTCGACCACCGGCAGGCGCGGTGACAGCGAGCCGTAGGGGTCCTGGAAGACGATCTGCATGTCGCGCCGCAACGGGCGCATGGCGGCGGCGTTCAGCGCCTCGATCGGGCGGCCGAGATAGGCGATGCGGCCGCGCGACGCGATGAGGCGCAGGATGGCGAGGCCAAGCGTCGTCTTCCCCGATCCCGACTCGCCGACGACGCCGACCGTCTGCCCTTCCCGCACCACCAGGCTCACGCCGTCGACGGCCTTGACGGCACCGACGACGCGGCGGAACGGCCCGGCGCGAATGGGGAAGTGGACCCTGACGTCCTCGACGCTGACCACCGCGCGGGCGGTGGGCGCGCTGGGGGGCGCCGCGCCCTTCGGCTCGGCCGCGAGCAGCATCCTGGTGTAGGCGTGCTGCGGCGCGGCGAAGATGCGGGCGACCGGCCCGGCCTCGACGATGGCGCCCCCCTGCATCACCGCGACGTCGTCGGCAAGGCGCCGCACGATCCCGAGGTCGTGTGTGATGAACAGCATGGCCATGCGATGGCGCGCCTGCAGGTCCTTGAGCAGCGCGAGCAGCTGGGCCTGCACCGTGACGTCGAGCGCGGTGGTCGGCTCGTCGGCGATGAACAGGTCGGGACGGTTCGCGAGCGCCATGGCGATCATCACGCGTTGGCGCTGGCCGCCCGAAAGCTGGTGCGGGTAGGCCTGCAGCCGCTCGGCAGGGTCGCGGATGCCGACCTCTTCCAGCAGGTCCAGCGTGCGGGCGCGCCGCGCCCCGCGGCCACGCATGCCGTGGAGCGCCAGGATCTCGCCGACCTGCCGCTCCACCGTGTGCAGCGGGTTGAGCGAGGTCATCGGCTCCTGGAACACCATGGTCACGGCGGAGCCGCGCAGGTCGCGCAGCGTCGCCTCGTCCGCCGCCAACATGTCGACGCCCTTGAAACGGACCGCGCCGGTGACGCGGGCACCGGGCGGCAGCAGGCGCGGGATGGCGAGCGCCGTCACCGACTTGCCGGAGCCGGACTCGCCGACGAGCGCCAGGGTACGCCCGCGTGCCAGGGCGAAGGACACGCCGCGCACCGCCTGCGCGCCGTCCGCCGAGGGAAAGGCGATGGCGAGGTCGCGCACGGTGAGCAGCGGGGCGTCTGACGAGGGTCCGCTCACGACAGCGTCTTGCGCGGGTCGAAGGCGTCGCGCGCGCCTTCGCCGATGAACACCAGCAGCACCAGCAGCAGGCCGGTCGCGGCGAAGCCCGACACCGCCAGCCACCACGCCTCGCGGTGCGTCTGCCCTTCCTGCAGCAACTCGCCGAGCGAGGCGGCGCCGGGCGGCTGACCCAAGCCGAGGAAGTCGAGCGCGGTCAGCGCCGTCACCGAGGCGCTCATCAGGAACGGCAGCAGGGTCAGCGTCGCCACCGTGGCGTTGGGCAGCATGTGGCGCAAGATGATCTGGAGGTCGGACAGGCCGAGCGCCCGCGCGGCCCGCACGTATTCGAAGTTGCGCGCCCGCAGGAACTCGGCGCGCACGACGCCGACGAGGTGGACCCAGTTGAACAGCAGCAGCACAAGCAGCAGCGAGGCGAGGCTCGGCGCGACGAAGGAGGCGATGATGATGAGCACGTACAGGCTCGGCAGCGCCGACCAGATCTCGATGACGCGCTGGAACACGAGGTCGGTCCAGCCACCGAAATAGCCCTGCACGGCGCCGGCGGCGACGCCGATGACCGAAGACAGGAAGGTCAGCGCCACGCCGAACAGGATGGACACGCGGGTGCCGTAGATGACGCGGGCGAGAACGTCGCGCGAGCCGCCGTCGGTGCCGAGCCAGTCCCACTCGATCGCCGCGCAGCCGGCGCCGGGGGCCGCGCCGCCCTTGGCCGCCGCGTCGGCGCATTGCTGGGACGTGAGCGCCCAGGTCGGCGGCGTCGGCGCCGGGGTGGCGGCGGCGTAGTTCGGCGTGCCGTAGGAGAAGCGGATCGGCGGCCACAGCATCCAGCCGTGGGCGTCGATCTCGTCGACCACCGCCCTGTTGCGGTAGTCCGCCGGCGCGAACAGGAAGCCGCCGAACCTGTCCTCCCCGTAGTCGCGGACGATCGGCGACAGCAGCTCGCCCTTGTAGGAGATGAGGATGGGACGGTCGTTGGCGATGAACTCCGCGCACAGCGACGCGGCGAAGATCGCCGCGAACAGGCACAGCGACCAGAACCCGCGTCGGTGGCGGCGGAAGACGGCGAGGCGGCGACGGTTGATCGGCGACAGCGCCGGCCGCCGGCTGCGGCGCGTGCCCAGCCCCGGCGTGGCGGCGTCGACCGGCGCGTCCACGCGCTACACCTCCCGCCGGGCGAAATCGATGCGGGGGTCGATCCAGGTGTAGGTGAGATCGGAAACGAGGTTCACCACCAGCCCGATCAGCGCGAAAATGTAGATGTTGGCGAAGACGATGGGATAGTCGCGGTTGATCACCGCCTCGTAGGACATGCGTCCGAGGCCGTCGAGCGAGAAGATGTATTCGATCAGCAGCGCGCCGGTGAAGAAGGCGCCGACGAAGGCACCGGGAAAGCCGGCGATGACGATCATCATCGAATTGCGGAACAGGTGGCCGTAGAGCACGCCGCGCTCGCTCAAACCCTTCATGCGGGCGGTCAGCACGTAGTTCTTTCCGATCTCGTCGAGGAAGGCGTTCTTGGTCAGCGCCGTCACCGTGGCGAAGGAGCCGAGCGTCAGCGCGGTGACCGGCATGGCGACGTGCCAGATGTAGTCGCCGACCTTGCCGGCGAGCGACAGCGCCGCGAAATTGTCGGAGGTCAGGCCGCGCTGCGGGAACAGCGGCAGGTTGGCCGAGCAGAACAGGGTGGCGAGCAGCACCGCCCACAGGAAGCTCGGGATGGCGAAGCCGACCGACACGGCGAAGGACGTGCCGACGTCGAAGCGCGAGCCGTCGCGCACCGCCTTGCGGATGCCGAGGGGGATCGAGATGAGGTAGGACAGGAGCGTCATCCACACGCCGAGCGACACCGACACCGGCAGCTTCTGCGCGATCAGCGTGCCGACGGGGATCTGCGAGAACAGCGAGCGCCCCATGTCGAAACGGGCGTAGCCCTTGAGCAGCAGCCAGAAGCGTTCCGGCGCAGGCTTGTCGTAGCCGAACTGCCGCTCGATCTCAGCGCGGATGCCGGCGTCGAAGCCCTGCAGGCCCCGCGCCCGCGTTTCGCCGCCGCTCGACGAACCGGCGCCGGCCTCCGTGTTGGCGCCGCTGCCCGCGCCCTGGATCTGCGCGACCATGCGGTCGACCGGCCCGCCCGGCACGAAGTTCGAGATCACGAAGGAGATGAACACCACGCCGATGATGGTCGGAACCATCAGCACCAGGCGCCACAGCGTATAGGCCAGCACGGCTCCTAGCCCGACCGCAGCGCCGTCTTCTTCGCCTTTGCCTCGTCGTACCACCAGGTCGCAAGCACGTTGACGCCGTATCTGGCGCTGCGCGTCGGGCGGCCGAACAGGTCCCAGTAGGCGACGGTGTGGCCGGACTTGTTCCACATCGGCACCCAGAAGAAGCCGACGCGCAGGATGCGGTCGACGCAGCGGCACAGCACGGTCAGGGTTTCGCGGTCTTCGGCGACGATCGCCTTGTCGATCAGCTCGTCGAGCACGGGGTCGGCGATGCCGCACAGGTTGCGCGACCCCGGCACGGTGGCCGCCTGCGACCCGAACACGTCGCGCATGGCGGCGCCAGGCGTGAGGCCGAAGCCGAAGTTCTCCACCGCGACGTCGAAGTCGAAGCTGTCGGTGCGCCGCTTGTACTGCGCGGCGTCGACGAGGCGCAGGCTGGCCTGGATGCCGAGCAGCTTGAGGTTGCGGATGTAGGCGAGGTGGTGGGGCTCGAAGACCGGGTCGTCGATCAGGAACTCGATGGTGAAGGGCGAGCCGTCCGGCAGCGCCAGCACCAGGCCGTCGCGCTTGCAGCCGCCGGCGAAGAGCAGTTCCTGCGCCTTGCGCAGCATCGCGCGGTCGGAGCCCGACCCGTCGCTCTCGGGCGGCACCGGCACCGGGCCGAACACGGCCGGCGACAGCTTCGCGCGCAGCGGTTCGAGATAGGCGAGTTCGGCGGCCGACGGCATCCCGCTCGCGGCCATGGGCGAGTTCTGGAAATAGGACGAGGTGCGCCCGTAGGCGCCGTACATGATGTTGGCGTTGGTCCACTTGAAGTCGAAGGCGTAGCCGAGCGCCTCGCGGACGCGCGGGTCGGCGAACTTCGCCCGCCGCACGTTCATGAACCATCCCTGCGTTCCCCGGGGGTACGCGTCCGGCAGGAACTCCTTCCTCACCCTGCCGTCTGCCACGGCGGGGAAGTCGTAGCCCTTGGCCCACAGCCGCGAGGTGAACTCCTCGTGGTAGGTGAAGGCGCCGGTCTTGAAGCCCTCGAAGGCGAGCGAGCGGTCGGCGTAGTACTCGTAGCGGATCGTGTCGAAGTTGTTGGTGCCGACGTTGATCGGCAGGTCCCTGGCCCAATAGTCCGGCGCACGCGTCATCGCGATGTACTTGCCCTGCTCGAAGGCGCCGACCCTGTAGGCGCCCGAGCCGAGCGGCGGGTCGAGGCTGACCGCGTCGAAGTTCACCTTGGCGTAGTACGCCGCCGAGAAGATCGGCAGCGCGGCGATGAACAGGATGACGTCGCGACTGTGGCCCGGCCGCAGCGTGATGGTCACGACGTCGTCGGCTACGACCTCCACGCCGGCGAGGTCGTGGCGCAGCGGGATCCAGTAGGTCGGGTGCCCGTGGTCGCGCAGCATCTCGATCGAGAACTTCACGTCGCGCGCGGTGAGCGGCGTACCGTTGAAGAAACGCGCCTCGCGGCGCAGGAGGAACCGATAGCTGTTCCGGTCCGCCGACACCTGCACGGCGCGCGCGACAAGGCCGTAGAGCGCGTCGGGCTCGTCGGCGCTGCCCGCCATCAGGCTGTCGAAGCATGCCGCCACGCCGGCGGCACCGTCGCCACGCAGGTTGAAGATGTTCAGCGTGTTGAAGGTCAGGAAATTCTGGTTGCCGGAGGTGGAGGTGATCTGCAGGCGGATCTCGCCGCCCTTGGGCGCGGCGGGGTCGACGTAGGGCAGGTGCGCGAACTCCGCCGGCAGGGCGAGGTCGCCGAAGATCGACAGGCCGCGAACCTCCGCCCCCATCGCCGACCCACCGGGTGCCGCTCCTTGCGTTGCCGACCCTTGCGTTGCCGCTCCTTGGGGAGCGTCGGCCCGCGCGGCTCGAAGGAAGCCGCAGCGCGCGACGCCCGGCAGCGCCAGGCCGCCGAGCGCGAGCTTGAGCGACGTGCGGCGGGTTGGCGGCGGCCGAACGGGACGGGGCATGTCGACCTCTCCGGATGGCGGCGCGGCGGATGGCGGCCACCGCCGTCCCGCGACCCTCGGTGCTGTGCCGCGCGACCGTGTCGCTTGTGCGGCGCCCGGGCAGCGCCGCGCCGACGTGCGACCTTACGGCTTGGCCGCCGGCTGCACGTCGGACCGTTGCTCGGGCTGGGGCGCCGGTACGGGCGCTGGCGCCGGCGTGCTGGCTTGGCCCGCCGCCGACTGCCGCGGCGCGCCCGGCGCAGCGGACGGCTCGGCCGCCTTCGGCGCCGGCTGCACGACGGCGTCGGCCTTGTTGGGCGGCGGCGGTGGCGACTGGTCGCCCGGCTTGGTGTCGGGCACCATGGTCCTGGCGACGCCGGCCTTGGCGTCGTCCGCCTTGGCCGCACCGGCGGCGGCGTCGGGGACCGGCGCGGGGTGGTCCGACAGGGTGCGGAGATAGGCGATGATCTCGGCACGCTTCTTTTCGCTGGCTTCGCCGGGATAGCCCATCTTGGTGCCGGACACGTAGGCGACCGGCTTGATCAGGAACTGGTTGAGGTCGGCGAAGGTCCAGTTGCCGCCCTTGGCCTTCATGCCGGCGGAATACTCGTAGCCGGCGACGCTGCCCTTGTTGCGGTCGACGACACCGTAGAGCGGCGGCCCGATCAGGGCGCCGCCGCCTTTCTTGAGGTTGTGGCAGGCCGAGCAGACCTGGACGTCGGCTTGGCCCCGCTTCGGGTCGGCCGCGCCGATCATCTTGAGGAGGTCGGCCTCACCGCCGGCTTGCCCGCTCTGGGCCGCCTGCTTGTCGGCACCGGGCGTCGCCGCGTTGCCGAGCGAGGCCTGCTTGGCCTGCTCGCCGCTCGCCGCCTGCTTGTCGGCCTCGCTCACCGCGGGCAGCGGCGCGGGGTCCTTCGACAGGGTGCGCAGATAGGCGACGATGTCGGCACGCTTGGCCGGATCGGCCTCGCCGGGGTAGCTCATCTTGGTGCCCTGCACGTAGGCGGAGGGCTTGGTGACGAAATTGTCGAGGTCGGCGAAGGTCCAGTTGCCGCCCTTGGCCTTCAGGCCGGCGGAATACTCGAAGCCGGAGGCCTGGCCCTTCGGCCGGTCGACCACCCCGTAGAGCGCGGGGCCGACCTTGGCGCCCGCCCCCTCCCCGAAGTTGTGGCACGCCGCGCAGACCTTGGCGTCGGCCTGGCCGCGCTTGGGATCGGCGCTGGCGAGACGCAAGGCGATGGGCACCACCGCCGGGATCTTCCCCGCTTCGGCGACGGCCGCCTCCGGCTTCGGGTTGGGAAGGACGTAACCGGGCCTGGCCGGCGGTCCCGGCTCATAGATGCCGTTGGTGACGATCCCGATGGCCATGCCGCCGAGACACGTGCCGAGCAGCGCCCCGGCGACCTTGTTCAAGGTGAACGAATCCATCGGCGGCCAGCCCATCCCCTTGCTTGGCGCGAGCGTGCGCGCTTGCGGCGGCACGCCCCTTACCCGTCTACGGGTTTACCGGAGCCTTAGCCGTTTTGCCGCCGCGCTGTCCATAAGGCGCCGACCCATCTTTTTGCCCCCGCGCCGGTCCGCCGTGCTAAGGCCGCTCGATGCCGCAGCCTGCCGTCCCGACCCGATGACCGATCAGACCATCGCCTACCAGGGCGAGCCCGGCGCCAACTCGCACATCGCCTGCCGCAACGCCTACCCCGCCTGGACCCCCCTGCCCTGCGCCACATTCGAGGATGCGCTGGCGGCCGTGGCCGGGGGTGAGGCCGGGATGGCGATGATCCCCATCGAGAACTCGATCGCCGGCCGCGTCGCCGACATCCACACCCTGCTGCCGGCGTCGGGCTTGTTCATCGTCGCGGAATATTTCCTGCCGATCCGCTTCCAGCTCCTCGGCATCAAGGGGAGCACGCTCGCCGGCGTCGAAACCGTGCACAGCCATGTCCACGCGCTCGGGCAGTGCCGCAACCTCATCCGCGCGCACGGCTTCAAACCGGTGGTGGCCGCCGACACGGCAGGCTCGGCCCGCGAGGTCGCGGAATGGGGCGACCCGGCGCGCGCCTCGCTGGCGCCGCGCCTGGCGGCGGACATTTACGGCCTCGACGTGCTCGCCGCCGACGTGGAGGACGAGAAGCACAACACCACGCGCTTCGTGGTGTTGTCGCGCGTGCCGCGATGGCCGGAGATCGGCGCGGGTGCGTCGACGATCACCACCTTCGTGTTCCGCGTGCGCAACGTGCCGGCGGCGCTGTACAAGGCGCTCGGCGGCTTCGCCACCAACGGCGTCAACATGACCAAGCTCGAAAGCTACATGGTGGGCGGTGCCTTCACCGCCACGCAGTTCCTCGCCGACGTCGACGGACACCCCTATGGCGCCGGCCTCGCGCGCGCGCTGGAGGAACTGGCCTTCTATTGCGAGGAGATCCGGGTGCTCGGCGCCTACCCCGCCCACCCCGGGCGCACGTCGGGCAGCGACGCGCCGGCGGCGCCTGCGAGCGGGGCGCCGGACTATTCGAGCCTCCTCGACCTTTGAGCGGTCCGGCGGCCGCATGGCTGCCGGACGCGACCGGCACGGCCCGGCGCCGCCGATCCGTCCTACAACCCTTTCGGGCCGCGGTACGGCACGGGTGCCGTGCGGGTGCGCGGCGGATCGCAAGCAGGAGTGGCTGGGGTGAGGGCGACGCCGACATCGTTCATGTTCGTCGTGCTCATCAGCCTGCTCGGGGCCATGTCCGCCCTCGCCACGGACATGTCGCTCGCCGCCGTGGAGCCGATGGCGCGCGACCTTCACGTCGAGCCCGGCACCGTCGGCCTTTCGCTGTCGGCCTTCATGGCCTCCTTCGCGCTGGCGCCGCTCGTCTACGGGCCGATGTCCGACCGCTTCGGGCGGCGCCCGGTCGCGCTCCTCGCCTGCCTGGTCTACGTGGTCGGCGGCATCGGCTGCATCTTCGCGCAAAGCCTCGCCGGCCTGTTGGTGTGCCGCTTCGTGCAGGGCGTCGGCGGCGGGGCGCGGCCGCTCGGCCTCGCCATCATCGGCGACCACTTCGAGGGCGCCGCCGCGCGCGAGAAGATGTCCTACGTCGCCGCCCTCGGTCTGCTCGCGCCGCTGCTCGCACCCTCCGTCGGGGCCCTGCTCATGGGGCTCGGCAGCTGGCGACTCATCTACGTCTTCCTCACCGCCACGGGCGCCGTCGCCCTGGTGCTCACCTGGTGGCGCCTCGACGAATCGTTACCGCAAGAGCGCCGCGTGGCGATGACGCCGCACGACGTCGCCGCGAACTACGCCGCCGTGTTCCGCAACGGCCGGTCGCTGCCTTTCGTGGTCATCGCCGTGGCGATGTTCGCGGTGATCTTCGGCTACGTGTCGGGGTCGCCCTACGTGATGATCGGTGCCTTCCACCTCAGCCCTGGCGAGTACGGCATGACCTTCATGCTGAACTCGGCAGGGCTCCTCGTTGGCAATCTCGTCAACGCCCGGCTGAACCACCGCGGCACCGCACCGATGCGGCTGCTCGGCGCCGGCCTGCTCCTCGTCGTGGGCAACACGCTGGCGCTCGTCGCGCTCACCCTGGCGGACCGCGCGAGCGTGTTCCTGTTCCTGCCCTTCCTGTTCGGCTGCATGATGGGCTGCTCGATCGCCAACACCAACGCCATCCAGCTCGCGATCGAGCCGCTGTCGCACATCGCCGGCACGGCCAGCGCCGCCGTCGTGTCGCTGCAGCTCGCCCTCGGAGCGTTGGCCGGTTACGTCGTCGCCGCCACCTATGACGGGCGCACGGCCCTGTCCACCACGGCGACCATCGCGGTCACCGGCGCGGTGGGGCTGTTGGCCTTCGTTCTTCGGCCCCGCGGAACGCCGGCGGCGGCACCCCCGCCGCAGGACGTGCCGGCGCGCGACGGCCCACTGCCCGTTCCGCACATCGCAGCCGGAGGCGGAACGCGCCCACGTTAAGAAATATGGCGAAAGGCGGGCAATCGCCTGAACCTTAATCAAGCGCTCCCCGTTAACCAATTGTCCGACATATTTCCTGCTGGTCTTTCATGAAGTGGATCGTGATCAACGTCCTCGGCGGAACAGCTTGGCTCCTCGGCCTGCTGTTCACGAAAAGCGCCGCCTCGCCGCAATGGGACCTGCTCGCGGCCGGTGACCACCGCTTTCTGATCGGCGTCGCTTTCGCACTCGTCGGCCTCGTCACGCTGCTATGGACCAATCTGGGCAGCACCGTTTAGTGCGGTTTCGGCGCTTCCATGGAGCCGCCGATGGTTACCTGCCGACGCGTTCCTCACATCCATCGCTGGCCAGGATTTGTCTGCCCGCAAGCTGCTCTCCGAGGGTTCGACGGGGGAAGTCGGGCGTCTTCGCTCCCTTGAATCAACGTTTGATGCTTCCGCCTCCCCGTCTTCGTTCGCGATGGGTCGGGATCGCGGGCGAAGGAGCCGGTCGGTTGACAGCTCCGCCCCCGCGCGTAGGGTGCATGTCGCAACGGTCCTTCGGTTTCACCCCGAAGGCTAAGAGGGAATGTGGTGCGGCCGCTCGCGGCCAAGGCCATGGCTGCCCCCGCAACTGTCAGCGGTTGCCGCGCATCGGGGATCGAAGGATCCCGCCACTGGTTTAGGCCGGGAAGGTGCTGTGCGGCGCAACCACCGCGAGCCAGGAGACCTGCCGTTCGCGATCGTCAACAACCGGGCGGGGTGTCCCGGCGCCATGGCGATGCCGCGTTCCGCCGCGGTGAAATGCTCGCGTCACACCCGGAGTCCGGCCGTGCCCGGACGAGGTGCGTGATGAACGTTCTGCCCCCCAGCACGTCGATGCGGGCCGCTCCGGTCCGGCTCGGCAGGATACCGGCGACCATCGTCACCGGCTTCCTCGGCGCCGGCAAGACCACGTTGATCCGTCACCTGCTCGAAACCGCGCGCGGACGCCGCCTCGCCCTGCTCGTCAACGAATTCGGTGACGTCGGGGTGGACGGTGACGTGTTGCGCGGCTGCGGCGCCGACGCCTGCGGACCGGGCGCGGTGATCGAACTGGCCAACGGCTGCATCTGCTGCACGGTGGCCGACGACTTCGTGCCCGCGGTCGAGATGCTGCTGGCGCTCGATCCGCCGCCCGAACACATCATCATCGAAACGTCCGGGCTCGCCCTGCCGAAACCACTGGTCAAGGCGTTCGACTGGCCGGACGTTCGCCGCCGTCTCACGGTGGACGGGGTGGTCGCCGTGGTGGACGCCGCCGCCGTCGCCGCCGGGCGCTTCGCCGACGATCCCGCCGCCGTCGCCGCCCAGCGCGCCGCCGACCCGACGGTCGATCACGACAACCCGCTGGAGGAGGTGTACGAGGACCAACTGATGTGCGCCGACCTCATCGTGCTGAACAAGCTCGACCTCGTCGACGACGCCGCGCGCGCGCGGGTCACCGACGAGATCAAGGCGGTCGTGCCCCGCGCGAAGATCGTCGGGGCGCGGGAGGGCCGGCTCGACGCCGCGCTGGTGCTCGGCCTCGAGGCCCGCGCCGAGGACGACCTCGCCGCCCGTCCGTCGCACCACGACGCCGACCCGGACCACGACCACGACGACTTCGACAGCTTCGTCGTCGCGCTCGACCCCATCGCAGAGCCGGATGCGCTGATGGGCAGGTTGGCGCAGGTCGCCGCCGCCCACGACGTGCTGCGCATCAAGGGCTTCGTCGCCGTCGCCGGCCGACCGCTGCGCCTGCTCGTCCAGGGCGTCGGCGCGCGCGTTTCGGCGAGCTACGACCGCCCCTGGGCGGCAGGCGAGGAGCGCCGCGGCCATCTCGTGGTGATCGGCCAGAAGGGCCTGGACGCGGCCGCCATCCGCGCCGCGCTCGCCGCCTGATGCACCTGCTACGCACCGAAGCCCGGCTGATCGAGGAGGCGGAAGGCGCGGTCGACCTCGGGCAAAGCCCGGGCGACATCGTCATCCTGTCCTTTTCCGACGGCGACCTCGGCGCGCTCGCCGCCGCCGCGGAAGGGCGCGACGGCCCGCACAGCCTGCGCCTCGCCAGCCTGGCGCAGCTCAAGCACCCCTACTCGGTGGACATCTACGTCGAGCGCGTGGTGGCGCACGCCCGCTTCGTGCTGGTGCGCCTGCTCGGCGGCCTCGATTATTGGCGCTACGGCGTCGCGGAGGTGGCCCGCCTTTGCCGGGCTGGCGGCATCGCGCTGGCGGTGGTGCCGGGCGACGCGCGCGAGGACGCCCGACTCGACGCCGCCTCGACGCTGCCCGTCGCGGAGCTGCGCCGTATCTGGCGCTGGTTCGGCTTCGGCGGCACGGGCAACATGGGCTCGCTTTACGGCTGGATCGACGCGCGGCTCGGCCATGCCGCGCCGTGGACGGAGCCGGCGCCGGTGCCCGCCGCCGGGCGCTACGTCGCCGCCTGCCGCACCCCGGCCGAGGCGCGCGGGCACGTGCTCGTCACCTTCTACCGCGCCATGGTGCTCGCCGGCGACTGCGCGCCGGTGGTGGCCCTCGCCGACGCGCTGGCCGCGCGCGGCCTCGCCGTCACCGCGCTCTACGCGACGAGCCTCAAGGACGCGCGGGCAGCCGCGATCCTCGCCGGCAACATCGACGCGCTGCGCCCCGACGTGATCATCAACACCACCGCCTTCTCCGGGCGCGGCGACGCGAGCCCGAGCGTGCTCGACCGCGCCGACGCCCCCGTCCTCCAGGCGATCCTCGCCGGCGCCGGCGAGGCGGCGTGGCGCGCCAACCCGCGCGGCCTCGGCCCGGCCGACCTTGCGATGAACGTGGTGCTGCCGGAAATGGACGGGCGCCTCGTCACCGCCGCGATCTCCGCCAAGGCGGAGGCGCCGCGCTCGGCCGCAACCGAGTTCACCCGCCTCCATCACCGCCCCATCCCCTCGCGCATCGCGTTCGTCGCCGACCTCGCAGCGGCCTGGGTCCGGCTCCGCCGTACCCCGCCGGGCGAACGCCGGCTGGCGATGGTGCTGTCGGACTACCCCGGCCGTGGCGGGCGCGAGGGCTACGCGGTCGGCCTCGACACGCCGGCCTCCGTCGCCGCGATCTGCGACGACCTGCGCGCCGCCGGCTACGCGATCGACGCCCTGCCCGCGACCGAGCGGCTGATGGCGGCACTGAAGGTCGCGCCGGCGGGGGATGCGACGCTGCCCCTCGCCGCCTACCGCGCGCTGCTCGCCACCGCGCCGCCCGCCTTCGCCGCCGCTGTCGCCGCGCGCTGGGGCGACCCAGCCGACGATCCGGCGATCGTCGGCGACGCCTTTGCCTTCCCCGTGCTGCGCGCCGGCGCCCTCCTTCTCGCCCTCCAACCCGACCGCGGTGCGCGCGCCGCCCGCAAGGCCGCGTACCACGACGCCGCCCTGCCCCCGCGCCACGGCTACGTCGCCTTCTACCTGTGGCTGCGCCATCGCGCCGGCGTCCACGCGCTGGTCCAGTGCGGCACCCACGGCACGCTGGAGTGGACCCCCGGCAAGCCGGTGGCGCTGGACGAGAGCTGCGCGCCCGAGGCGCTGCTCGGCCCGCTGCCGCTGGTTTATCCCTTCATCGTCAACAACCCCGGCGAGGCGGCGCAGGCCAAGCGGCGCAACGCCGCCGTCACCGTCGGGCATCTGACGCCGCCCCTCGTCGCCGCGGGGTCGCACGGTGCTGCGGCGGAGATCGAGGCGCTGTTCGACGAATACGCCGCCGCCGAGGCGCTCGACCCCCGCCGTGCCGCCCTCATTGGCCGCACCCTGATGGAGCGCGCCGGCGAGACCGGCCTCGCACGGGAGGCCGGCGTCGACCTCGGCGACGGACAGTCCGCCCTCGTCGCCCTCGACGCCTGGCTGTGCGACGTCAAGGAGCTGCGCATCCGCGACGGGTTGCACGTGTTCGCCCGTTCCGATGGTTCGGCGGATGGGGACAGCTGTGCCGAGGCCGAGCGCGACGGCCTGCTCGCCGCGCTCGACGGCCGCTTCGTGCCGGGCGGACCGGGCGGCGCACCTTCGCGCGGGCGCCGCGACGTGCTGCCGACGGGGCGCAACCTTTACGGCACCGACCCGCGCGCCGTGCCGAGCCGCACCGCCTACGAGATCGGACGACGCGCCGCCGACGCCATTGCCGAACGCCACGCCCAGGACCACGGCGAGTGGCCCCGCGCCCTGGTCCTCGACCTGTGGGCCAGCGCCACCATGCGCACCGCCGGCGAGGATCTGGCGCAGGCGATGGCGCACCTTGGCGTGCGCCCGCGCTGGGACGCGGGGAGCGCCCGCGTCGTCGGCTTCGACATCCTGCCCTATGCCAGCCTCGACCGCCCGCGCGCGGACGTGACGCTGCGCATCTCCGGCCTGTTCCGCGACGTGTTTCCGGCGCAGATCGCGCTGTTCGACCAGGCGGTGCGCGCCGTCGCCGCCCTCGACGAGGACGACGAGGTGAACCCCCTCGCCGCCGCGCGCCGCAGTGACGGTGACGCGCCGCTGCGCATCTTCGGTGCCGCGCCGGGCGGGTACGGCGTCGGGCTCGGCCGCGCGCTCGATGCGGACCCGATGTCGGCGCGCGACGACCTCGGCCGCGCCTACCTCGCGAGCGCCTCGCATGCCTATGCCGGCGCCGCGGCGGTTGGCATCGCCAGCGACGCCTTCCCACAGCGCGTCGCCGCCGCCGACGCCTTCGTCCACGTCGCCGACATGGCGGACGGCGACACGCTGGACTCCGCAGCTAGCGTCGAGGCCGAGGGCGGCTTCGCCGCGGCGGCGGCGGCGCTCGGCACCCGCCCGGCGCTTTATCATCTCGACGCCGGCGCGGCCGAGCGACCGGTGGCACGCACCCAGGCCGAGGAGATCGCCCGCGTGGTGCGCGGCCGCGCCGGAAACCCGCGCTGGATCGCCGGGCAGATGCGCCACGGCCACCGCGGCGCCGCCGAGATCGCCGAAACCGTCGACAACCTTTACGCGATGGCGGTGATGAGCGACGCGGTAGCGAGCCGGCATTTCGACCTCGTCTTCGCCGCGACCTGCGCCGACGACGACGTGCGCGCCTTCCTGCTCCGCGCCAACCGCGACGCCGCCCATGCGGTCGCCGCACGCTTCCGCGACGCGGCGCGGCGCGGCCTGTGGGTGAGCCGCCGCAACTCGGACGCCGCGCTCCTCGCCGACATGCTGGCCGTGGCATGACCTCCGGGCTGCGCCAGGACCGACGCGAAGGCCGACGCGACGATTTGCGCAAAGGCTGGTGCCCCGGCGCCCTGCGCCCGATGATGGCGCGCGACGGGCTGCTCGTGCGCCTGCGCATCACCGGCGGCGCGGTGTCTGTGGCGTGCGCCCGCGCCCTCGCCGACCTTGCCGAGCGGCACGGCAACGGGCTGTTCGACCTCAGCGCCCGCGGCAACCTGCAGCTGCGCGGGGTCCGCGAGGCGGCGTGGCCGGCGCTGCTCGACGGGCTGCACGCGCTCGACCTCCTCGATGCCGACGCCGCCGGCGAGGCGGTGCGCAACGTCATGGCGAGCCCGCTCGCCGGCCTCGGCGGCGAGCCGGACATCCGTCCGCTCGTCGCCACGCTGGAACACCGCCTCGCGTGCGACGCGGCGCTGCACGGGCTGCCGTCGAAGTTCGGTTTCCTTATCGACGACGGGGGCGCGCCGACCCTCGCCGCCGTACCGGCGGACGTGCGCTTCGACTGGACGGGCGTTGCCTTCGCCGTCGGTCTCGGCGGCACCCGGGCAGGCGCGGCCTTTGCCGGCCTGTGCGACGCGGCGGGTGTGGTGGCGCGCGCGGCCGCGATCGCCCGCGCCGCCGTCGCGTCGCAGGACGACGCCGCGCTGTCGGCGACCAAGCAGGTCTCCGACATCCAGACGATGATCAACCAGAAGCAGAACGGCATCGCCAGCTGGACGCTCGATCCGGGCGCCGCGGCCGGCGCCTACACGTCAGC
>CAXTFM010000069.1:0-17153 GCA_964243435.1 uncultured Beijerinckiaceae bacterium | reverse complement strand
GATGTCGGCGAGCCGAGCCTTGTCGCTCTCGTTGAGGATCACGCACACGGTCTGAGCCATTGCTCAGCCTCGCACGTCCCACACCCCGCGTGAATCCTGCGTCCGCATCAGTGCACTAGCAGGGCGAAGCCTGGCTCCTGCGCCGCGCGCCGGGGCGACACGTTGCAGCGCCCCCGTGGTCCCAGGGGCCGAGCAGGAGGTGCACGGGGTTGTCGCGCAGCGTCAGGAATCGCGCGACCGCCCCGTTGGCGTAGCCGGCGCCGTCCATCCAGCCCGACACGGCGAGCACCGCCACCCCGGGCGCGATGCCGTCGCGCACCGAATTGGGGCTGAACGAGGCGGAGCTGAACGAGGCGTCATAGGGTAGCGCTTCCTCGCGGAAGCGGAACTCGCTCATGAAGTCAGGCTGGCGGAAGTTGGCCCTGTGCTCGCACAGCGCTGCGGCAAGCAGGGCGCCGTCGGCGTCCTCGTCGGCCCGGTGCGGGCCGGCGAGGTCGGGGTTGCTGTAGTACACGAAGTCGCACAGGAGGTCGCGCCGGTCGTGGTCCATGGCGACCATGAGGGCATCATTGGTGCGGGCCAGTTCCTTCAGGAGGATGCCGCCGGGGTAGTAGTTGTCGGCACACGTGTCCCACACGGCAAAAAGGGGCGCGATCGCCTTGACGGCGGGATGCCCGGTCGCGGGGAGGAAGTCGGAAGCGGCGCCGGCATATGAGATGCCCGTTGCGCCGATCCGCTCGTCCGACCAGGGCTGGGCGACGATCCAGTCGGCGACCTCGCGGCTTTCCTCGCGCTCGCGCGGCGAGCGAAAGCTGTCGCGGGTGCCGAAGCTCGCGCCGGTGCCGCGCACGTCGACGACCGTCACCGCATAGCCGCGCGGCGCCAGCAGGCGGACGAACTTGCCGGCGTTGGGCATGGCATCGCCGCTGCCGCCCTCGCGCAGGCGGAAGCGGCAGTCGTACGGGGTGAAGATTGCCACCGTCGGAACCGCCCCGGCCACGACGGCGCCACCCGCCTGCGGCAACCAGACGTCGGCGGCAAGACGGTAGCCATCGTGCATGGCGAGGTAGCGGGAGACGGGCGCGGCCGGCAGGTCAAAGGGGACGTCGCGTCCCGCCAGCTAGACGGAGGGCGGCACGGTCCAGCCTTGCGAGTGGCGATCTCCGTCCGACATGGATACTCTGTTGTTGACGTTTCTCAGGCCCGCAGCTCTTCGGCGGCGATGTCCTCCAGCGTCCGGTTGCGCGTGTTGATGCCGAAGGTCAGCACCAGCAGCGCGCCGGCGAGGAGCATCGTCACGATCATGGCGAACACGCCGGCAAAGCCGAAGATCGGGCTGACGAAGCCGACCAGGATGGGGGCGCCGATGGCGCCGAGCCGCCCGAACGACGAGGACGTGCCGACGCCGGTGGTCCGGATGTCGGTGGGGAAGACTTCCGGCGTGTAGGCGTAGATGCCGGCGAAGGCGCCGTTCATGAACAGCGACAGGCAGACCGCGGCCACGACGATCGCGGTGCTGTCGGCGGCGAGGGCCAGCGCCAGGGCCGACAGGCAGCCGCCCGCCATGTAGCCGGCGATGACCTTCTGCCGACCAACCCGCTCGTTGAGGAAGGCGGCCGAGAAGTAGCCCGGCACCTGCGCGGCGTAGATCGCGATGGAATAGCCGAAGCTGTTGGTGATCGTCATGCCGCGCTGCACCAGCAGCGTCGGGATCCAGGTGAAGAAGCCGTAATAGCTGAACGCCTGGGCGAACCACATCAGCCAGCTCACGGCGGTGACGCGGGCGAGGGGGCCGGACCAAAGGATGGCGAGGTTGCCGAGGAGGGTACCGCCGCGGCCCTGCGCCAGCGGCACCGCGTCCCCCGCGCTCGCGACGGGCGGCAGCGTTCGTCCCTCGGCGGCCACCGCCGCCTCGATGCGCGACACGACCGCCTCAGCCTCGGCGATCCTACCTCGGCTTTCCAGCCAGCGCGGGCTTTCGGGCAGGGCGCGGCGCCACCACAGCAGCATCAACACGGGCAGCGCGGTGATTACCGCCGAGATGCGCCAGCCATAGGGTGACCCCGCCACCACGAAGTAGCCGATAATCGAGGACGCCAGATAGCCGAAGGAGAAGAAGCCGGCGAGCGACCCGCAGAAAGCGCCGCGGTACCGGCCGGCGACGAACTCGGCCAGGAAGGGCGCGATGATCACGCTTTCAGCGCCGGCGCCCGCGCCGGAAATGATCCGGAAGGCGAGGAAGGCGTGCCAATCGTTCACCAGGGCGCTCGCCAGCGACGCTGCGCTGTAGAGGCCGAGCGCCGACATCATCACGACGCGCCGTCCGATCAGGTCTCCGACCACACCGGCGAACAGCGCGCCGAACAGGTAGCCGATGTAGGTGCTGCTCGCGAGCAGCCCGACCTGCGGGCTGCTGAGGGACCACAGCTTGCGCAGCACCGGCAGCATGAACGCCAGCGAGGAGGTGTCCATGCCGTCAAAGGTGTAGCCGAGCCCGCCGAGGATGAGCAGCTTGCGGTGGAAGCCCGACAGCGGCAGCCGCTCCAGGCGCGCGGCGATGATGGACATGGTCGGGGCTCCCGGGGTCGAACGGTGAAACGCGCCGCACGGTGATCAGCGCCCCGCGGCGTAGGCCTGCATGAGCCGCGGCGTGGCGGCGGCGTAGAGCAAGCCGTCGCGGCGCGCTACGGCGCACACGCGCCCGAGCGACCAGGCGCCCTCGGCCGTCACGTCGTGGCCGCGCCGGCGCAGGCCGGTGATCGCGTCCGGACCGAAGCGGTCCTCCACGAGGAGGCGCGCCGGCTCGAAGGTGCGGGGATAGAAGGATTGCGGCAGGTGGCGGCTGGTGAACAGCGGCTGATCGATCGCCGCCTGGAGATTCAGACGGTGGTGGAGGTGACGCAGCAGCACGGCGAGCGTCCACTGCTCCTGCTGGTCGCCGCCCGGCGTGCCCAGCGCCAGCACCGCCTCGCCGTCGCGGGTCACGAGGGTCGGCGTCAGGGTGGTGCGCGGGCGGGCGCCGGGGCGCAGCGTCGAAGGGTGGCCGGGCTCCAGCCATGCCATCTGCCCACGCGTCGAGATCGCGAAGCCGAGCCCGGGCACCGCCGGCGAGGATTGCAGCCAACCGCCCGACGGCGTGGCCGAGATCATGTTGCCGAAGCGGTCGACGACGTCGAGGTGCACCGTGTCGCCCCATTCCACCGGCAGGGGCGCGAAGGTCGGCTCGCCGGCGCCGATGCCGTGCGGGGTTTCCGCCCCGGCCATGGCGAGGACGCGCTTGATGCGCTCGGCGCAGCCGGGCAGGTCGCTCGGGCGCAGCTCGCGCGAGGCTTCCTTGCCGATGAGCCGTCGGCGGCGCGCCGTGTTCTCGTCGGACAGCAGCGCAGCGAGCGGCACGTCGACCACGTCCGGGTCGCCATAGAAGGCTTCGCGGTCGGCGTAGGCGAGCTTGAGGCACTCGACGACGGTGTGGACGAAGGCTTCCGGCCCCATCGCCGCGAGGTCGAAGCCTTCGAGCAGCGCCAGGGCCTGCAGCATGACGGGGCCCTGTCCCCACGGCCCCGTCTTGTGCACGACGACGTGGTGGTAGGCGCGCGACACCGTCGGCTCGATCCGCGCCCCATAGCGGGCGAGGTCGCCGCCGCGCAGCAGGCCGCCGTTGCGCCGTCCGGTGGAGTCGGTCAGCTCGGCGGTGCGATAGAAGCGGTCCACGGCGTCGGCGACGAAGCCGCGGTAGAAGGCCTCCCGCGCCGCCTCGATCCGGCGCTCGCGCGAGCCGCCGGCGGCCTCGGCTTCGGCAACGATGCGGCGGTAAGTGGTGGCGACCTCCGGCGAGCGGAACAGGCGGCCGGGCCGGGGCGCGTCGCCGTCGACAAGCCACAGCGCGGCGGAGGTCGGCCATTCCCGCGCGAAGAAATCGCGCGCCGCGAGGATGCTGCTGGCTACGCGGGGGAGCATGGGGAAACCCTGCTCGGCATAGCCGATCGCGGCCTCCAGCACGGCAGCGACCGACCAGGTGCCGTAGTCGCGCAGCAGCAGCATCCAGGCGTCGAAGGCGCCGGGCACCACGGACGGCAGGAGACCGGTGCCGGGCACTTGGCCGAGCCCGCGCGCGGCAAAGGCCTCCAGCGTCGCCCCGTCCGGCAGCGGCCCCTGCCCACAGACCACCACCGGCGCCGCGTCGGCCGGACGCTTGAGGATGATCGGCACCTCGCCGCCCGGGCCATTGAGGTGCGGCTCGACGACCTGGAGCACGAAGCCGGCGGCGGCCGCCGCGTCGAAGGCGTTGCCGCCCCGCTCCAGCACCGACATGCCGACCGCGGTGGCAATCCAGTGCGTGGTCGCGATCGCGCCGAAGGTCCCGACGATCTCGGGGCGGGTGGTGAAGCGATCGGCCATCGTGCCTCCGTGCGGTCGGGCGTCAGCGCGACGCCGCGCCGAACCCTGATAACAGGTCGGGTCCTATGCCGCGCGGATCGCCACCCGGTGCGCCTCGGCAAACTCCGCCATGCCCTTGATGCGGAACTCCTAGGCCGGCATTGGGCCCGGGTGCATGGTGGCTCCGGTACCCTCCTGGCCGCTGCGACGGTGGATCCAGCACCCGGCCAGGCCGGCCGCCTTGGCCGGCGCGTGGTCGTGGAACAGGCTCTCGGCCGTGTGGAGGATATCGCCCTTTGCGATGCCGAGGCCGGCCAGCTTCTTCAGCATGTATGCGAAATTGCGCGGGTCCGGCCTGTAGGAGCCGATGTCCTCGGCGGTGTAGACGGCGTCGAAGACAACGCCGAGCTTCCCGTTGCTCGCCGCAAAGGACGCGTTGTCGACGTTGGACAGGATCACCAGCCTGTAATGCTGCCTGAGGGTGCGGAGGGCCTCGGCCGTGTCGGGGAACGCCGGCCAAGTGCCGACCGACCGGCCATAGACCGCGCATTCCTCCAGGCTCGCCGTCAAGCCCCATTCCTCGGCGAGCCGCTTGTAGACGACTGGCACGAGGTCACGGTAGAGGCGGCCGGGGGTGTGGCGCTGCTGCGCGGCCTCGTGGCGCGCGTGCGCCTGCAGGATCGCGTCGTGCGAGAGCTGGCGACCGACGCGGGACGTCAACGGCGACAGGGCTTCCGCCATGCCGCGTTCCCATTCGATCAGCGTGCTTTAGCAGTCGAAGGTGAGGACCTTGTAGTCGGTCAGGTTCGGCATGGGCATCTCCGGGATCTGGACGGCTTGAGCGGGCGGCGTCGCAAGGGAGGATGCCCGGCGGAACGCGCTCGTCGCAGTTCAGGTCGTCGCGTCGGCGGTGCCGTTCGCGACACGCGTCCGCACGCCGGCGGTGACGCCGGCCGACGCCGCGACCGCCGGCTCCTCAGCACGCCGAAGGTCCTGCGGTCGAGCCGGCGCAAGGCAACCATCTCCAGCGACTAGATGTCGAAAGGCCGAGGCCGACGCGAGCGCTGCCGCGCTCGCCCTGCTTTATTCCGCCGTCAAGCCGGTGCATCATGCAATAGCGGGCGTGGTGCTGTTCCAGTGCATGCGACGTCACGGGACCTCGATTCAAGCCCAGCCTCGACGGGCGTTTCGATCCCTCGGCTGGGAGTATTCAGGTGGAGCGTCGCGACCTGTTAGCCGGCGCCGGCAGTATGGCTGCATGGGCGGCGCTGCGGCCTGCGACCCCGGCCGTCGCGGACGACAGGACGCACATCGTTCTTTGGCATGCCATGTCGGGAGCCAACGGCGAGGAAGTCGATCGACTGGCGCGCGACTTCAACGCGAGCCAGTCCACCGTCGTGCTCGAGGCGGTGTACAAGGGCACCTACCCTGAAACGTTGGCGGCGGCGATCGCCGCCTATCGCGCCGGACATGCGCCGCACATCGTCCAGGTCTTCGAGGTCGGTACCGGCACGATGCTGCAGGCCGGGCCGGCCATCAAGCCGGCCTGGAAGCTTGCGGCGGATGCCGGTCTCACGCTCGATCCCAAAGCCTACATTGCCGGGGTGCGCGGTTACTACAGCCTGCCGGATGGCAAGCTCGCCTCTATGCCGTTCAACTCGTCGACGGCGGTCATGTGGTACAACAAGGACGCGTTCGACAAGGCCGGGCTCGATCCCGAAAAGCCGCCCGCCACCTACGACGACTTCGCCTGGGCAGTCCGCACGCTGGCGTCCAAGGCGCCGACGCCGATCGCCAGCACGTCGGCCTGGATGACCTGGATCCAGTTCGAGGAATACGCCGCGATCCAGAACCTTCCTTACGCGACCGAAGGCGATGGCTACGACGGCCTCGGCGCCCAACTGCTGATCGGCACCAAGCCTTTCGTCGACCAACTCCAGCGCTTCATGGATCTGTCGAAGGACGGTGCCTTCAAGTACACCGGCCGTGACTCGGCGCCCGACGCGATCTTCTATTCCGCCCAGGCCGCGATCGGGTTCGGCTCGTCGTCGGGCCGCGCCGACATCGTCAAGAACGCGCGGTTCCGCTACGCCGAAGCCTTCCTGCCGACCGAGCCGGCGCTGAACCCCAAGCCGAACAATTCCATCATCGGCGGCGCGAGCCTGTGGGCGATGACGGCGCCGGGGCGGGCCGACGCCGAATACAAGGCCGTCGCCGCGTTCTACGCGTTCATCGCGACGCCCGAGCAGGTCGCCCTTTATGCCCAACACACCGGGTACGTCCCGGTCACGACCGCCGGCTTCGATGCGACCAGGCAGGCGGGCTACTTCGACAAGAACCCCGGCACCGATCTTCCGGCGCGGCAGCTTTCCCGCGGGGAACTGACCCCGAACTCGCGTGGGCTGCGGCTCGGCCGCCTGCCCGAAATCCGCGCCATCCTTTACGAGGAGATCGAGAAGGCGCTGCAGGGCCAGCAGGGCGCGCAGTCCGCGATGGACAGCGCCGTCGCGCGCGGCAACCGCGTGCTGCGCGACTTCCAGAAATCCGCCAAGGGCTAGCGCCACGGATCGCCCGAGGGTTGTGGGTGCATGGAACGACGAACGCTGTTTCCGGGGCGGGTGCTGCCCGCTCTCATGATCCTGCCTCAGCTGCTGCTGACCGTCGTCTTCTTTCTGTGGCCCGCCGCCCAGGCGATCCGGTCGAGCACCGGGCGCGAGGACGCCTTCGGCATCAGCACGGAGTTCGTCGGATTCGACAACTTCGCCGAACTCTTCGCCGATCCGCTCTACCTCGCGGCGATTGGGCGGACGGCGGTGTTCTGCGCCTGCGTCACCGCCCTTTCCATGGGCGTGGCGCTGCTGCTCGCCGTTCTGGCCGACGGCGAGATCCGTGGCCGCGCCTTCTACCGCACCATGCTGATCTGGCCCTACGCGGTGGCGCCGGCCATGGCGGCGGTCCTATGGGTGCTGATGTTCCACCCGCAGATCGGCCTCGTCGGCGCTTGGCTGAACAGGATCGGGATTCGCTGGGACTACAAGCTCGACGGCACGGAGGCGATGGCCCTGGTGATCCTGGCCGCCGCCTGGAAGCAGATCAGCTACAACTTCATCTTCTTTCTCGCCGGCCTCCAGGCCATCCCGAAGACGATCGTCGAGGCGGCGCGCATCGACGGAAGCCGCGGCCTTCACCGGTTCCGCACCATCGTCCTGCCGCTGCTGATGCCGACCGTCTACTTCCTGCTCGTCGTCGACCTCGTTTACGCGGCTTTCGATACCTTCGCGACGGTCTACGCGGTGAACGGCGGAGGCCCCGGCCAGTCGACTCAAACGCTCGTGCTCAAGGTTTATCTCGACGGCGTCGTCAACGCCAACATCGGCTCGTCGTCGGCCCAGTCCGTGGTGCTGATGGTCGGCGTCATCCTGCTCTGCGCGCTGCAGTTCCGCTTCCTCGGGCGGAAGGCCGCCACCTGATGCGCTTGGCACACGTTCGCCTCGGTGCGTCCGCGCCCGTCGCTCCCGCGAGGGTGGGGATGAGCGGCGAGCGGACCGCAGCACCGGCACGACCTTGAGGGCGCGTCTCCTCCCCCATGCCGTTCTGATCCTCGCGATCCTGCTCTTCGCCTTGCCGATCTGGCTCGCGATCGCGGGCTCGACCCAGGATTCGTCAACCATTGCGCGCGGCGAGGTTTCGCTTCTGCCGCGCCTTTCCGGCCTCGGCGTCTACCGCGACGTGCTGCTTCACGGCTCGGCGGGGGCCGGGCCGGTATGGCACGCACTGCTGGTTTCCGCCGGCATGGCGCTCGCCATCGCCTTCGGCAAGATCGCCCTGTCGCTCCCCTCCGCCTATGCGGTGACGTTCTTTCGCTTCCCGTTGCGCATGGCGGCCTTCTGGCTGATCTTCCTGACCCTGATGTTGCCGGTCGAGGTGAGGCTGACCCCGACGTTCCAGGTCATGTCGTCGCTGAACCTCATCAACAGCTTCACGGGATTGACGCTTCCGTTGGTCGCGTCGGCGACCGCGACCCTGCTGTTCCGGCAAACCTTCCTGACCCTGCCGGACGAACTGGTGGAGGCGGCGCGGATTGACGGGGCCGGGCCGCTACGCTTCCTGCGCGACATCGTGATCCCCGTGTCGGGTGCCAATATCGCGGCGTTGTTCGTGATCCTGTTTGTTTACGGTTGGAATCAGTACCTGTGGCCGCTCCTGGTCGCGACCGACCCGAAGTTCGACACGGTGGTGATCGGCATCGTCAAGATGATCGGCGTCGATACCGCAACGGAATGGAACAAGGTCATGGCGACGGCCGTGCTGGCGCTGATCCCGCCCGTCGCGGTGGTGCTCCTGATGCAGCGCTGGTTCGTCAAAGGACTGACGGAAGGGGATAGGTGATGGCGGGCCTGAGGCTCGAAGGCCTTTGCAAGAGCTTCGGGGCCAACGAGATCCTGAAAGGGATCGACCTCGAACTCGTCGACGGCGAGATGCTGGTGATCGTCGGCGCGTCGGGCTGCGGAAAATCCACTCTGCTGCGTCTGGTGGCAGGGCTCGAGGCGCCGACGGCAGGTCGCATCCTGATCGACGGGCGCGACATTACGCGGCACGATCCCTCGACGCGCGACATGGCCATGGTGTTCCAGAACTATGCGCTCTACCCGCATATGAGCGTCTTCGACAACATGGCCTACGGGTTGAAGATCCGCGGTCTTTCCCGTGCCGCGATCCGCGCAAAGGTCGACTGGGCGTCGGCTCTGCTAGGGCTCGAGGCGCTCCTCGAGCGCAAGCCGCGCCAGCTTTCCGGCGGCCAGCGCCAGCGCGTCGCCATGGGTCGCGCCATCGTGCGCGATCCGAAGCTGTTCCTGTTCGACGAGCCCCTGTCGAACCTCGACGCCAAGCTGCGCGTGCAGATGCGCGGCGAGATCCGCCGGCTCCAGCGCCGGCTGAAGGTGACGAGCCTTTACGTCACCCACGACCAGGTCGAAGCCATGACCCTGGGCGACCGGCTGCTCGTCATGCACCAAGGCGGACCGGTGCAGCTGGCGACGCCGACCGAGGTGTTCGAACGCCCGGCCGACACCTACGTGGCGGGTTTCATCGGCTCCCCGGCGATGAACCTCTTGCCCGGCGTGCTCGGCCGCAACGGCGCGGTGGTGGCGCTCGAGGGCGTCGAGGTCGAAGGTTTCGAGATCGACTTGGCGCCCCGGCGGTACGTTCAGCCCGACGGTCATCGCGTGACCTTGGGCATCCGCCCGGAACATGTCCTGCTCGACCCATCGGGGATGAACTGGCCGGTCGAGGTCGTCGAGCTCCTCGGGTCGGAGATGCTGGTGCATGCCGGCCGGCCGAGCGGGGCGTCGCTGACGCTCAAGGTCGCGAACGGCCCCGCGATGAGCGATGCCGTCCGGGTTTCCTTTCCCTCCGAGCACGTCCACGTCTTCGATCAGGCAACGGGCCTACGGCTCGAGCCGGCCGAATCCCGCGTCCCGCCGTCGCATTAGCGGGGGCAAGCCCGCGTCGCGATGCAGGTCTTCACGGCGTCGGCCTCTATGGTGCGGGTTATCCGCGGCAAGCCGGCGCCTGCGGGACGACCCGTGGCTTGATGTCAAATCAGCCCGACGACCGGGAGCGCAGACGCCGCACTGGCGCCCCGCCCCGCTTGCGGACGCGGCACTTCCGTGTTGCTGTGGTGACCCGAACGACGTGCGTGGGGAAACGCGTCCGCACCGTGCTGGCGGAGAGCCATGTCCATCATCGGGGAGCCGCCGTTCGACCTCCTGATCATCGGTGGCGGGGTGAATGGGGCAGGCATCGCGCGCGACGCCGCGGGCCGAGGATGGCGCGTGCTGCTTTGCGAGCGCGGCGACCTCGCGTCTGGCACGTCGAGCGCGTCGACCAAGCTGATCCACGGCGGCCTGCGCTACCTCGAGTATTACGAGTTCCGCCTGGTCCGCGAGGCGCTGCGCGAGCGCGAGGTGCTGTGGCGCATCGCGCCCCACATCATCTGGCCGCTACGCTTCGTGCTTCCCTACCATCGCGCGCTGCGGCCACGCTGGCTGCTGCGCCTCGGCCTGTTCCTGTACGATCATCTCGGCGGCCGCCGCCGCCTGCCGCCGACCCGAAGGATCGACCTGCGCCGCGACGCCGTCGGCGTGCCGCTCAAGCCCGAGTTCAAGCGTGGCTACGAGTATTCCGACTGCTGGGTCGAGGACTCGCGCCTCGTGGTGCTGAACGCGCTCGCGGCGGCGGAGGCGGGCGCCACCGTGCTGACCCGCACCGCCTGCACCGCCGCGCGCCGCGAAGGCGCGCTTTGGGCGGCGACGTTGCGCGACGAGGAAACGGGCGTCGAGCGACGCGTCAGCGCGCGCGCGCTCGTCAACGCCGCCGGCCCCTCCGTGTCCGCGGTGGCGGCCGACGTCATCGCCGGTGACGCCCGCGCGCCCGTCCGGCTCGTGCAGGGCAGCCACATCGTGGTGCCGCGCATCGACGGGCAGGACGCGAGCTACATCTTCCAGAACGCCGACGGCCGGATCTTCTTCGCCATACCCTACGAGGCCGACTTCACGCTGATCGGCACCACGGACCAGGACTACCACGGCGACCCCGCCGCCGTGCGGGCTTCCGACGAGGAGATCGCCTACCTTTGCCGCTCGGCGAGCGCCTACCTTGCGAAGCCGGTGACGCCCGAGATGGTTGTCTGGACTTTCTCGGGCGTTCGTCCGCTGCACGATGCCGGTAAGGGCACCGCGCAGGCGGCCACGCGCGATTACGTGCTGTCGCTCGACGTGCCGAAGGGCTTGGCGCGCCTGCTGTCCATCTTTGGCGGCAAGATCACGACGTTTCGCAAGCTGGCCGAGGCCGCGCTCGCGCAACTCGCCCCGCACCTCCCCGCGCCGGCGGGACGGTCGACGGGTTGGACGGGGCGGGAACCGCTGCCCGGCGGGGACTTCCCGATGGACGGCTTCGACGACACGCTGGCGGCGCTCCGCCGCGACTACCCGTTTCTGCCCCCGCCGCTGGCCTTCCGGCTGCTGCGGGCCTACGGGACCCGGACGCGCGCCCTACTCGGGCGTGCCCGCGCCATGGACGACCTTGGCCGCGACCACGGCGCCGGGCTCACCGACGCCGAGCTGCGATACCTCGTGCGGCAGGAATGGGCGCGCTGCGCCGACGACGTGGCGTGGCGCCGGAGCAAGCTCGGCCTGCGGCTCGACCAAGCGCAGATGGTCGGCATCAACGCCGCTATCCGTGACGCGCGCGAGCGCGGCCTCGCGGCCTGACGCGGCTGACCGGAGGGCAGGCCCGCTCCGGCGTCCCGGCACCGTGCCGGGACGAGGCTAAAACGAGCTGACCTCGCGCCAGACGGGGCCGAACGAGCGGAGGACGCCCATGCCGTACACGCGATCGCAGGAGTTCGTCGCCGAGTCGTTCGGCGTCATGGTTGTCGTCCTGTTCGAATGCGGCTGCGTCGTGATGGTGGTGCTGTTCCCAGAGGCCGGGCCGGTTGCGCACGGCGGCTACCCCAACATCGTGCTCGGCTGGGGGCTCGCCGTCACCTTCGGCACCTATGTGTCGGGCCAGATCAGCGGCGCGCATCTGAACCCGGCCGTGACCTTGGCGCTCGCCGCGACCGGGCGGTCTCCCCGGCGCAAGCTTCCGCACGACGTCGCCAGCTTCCGCAACGACGGCCTGACGGACGGTAGCGGCATCTGGCGACCTCCCGTGCTCGGACCAACCATCGGTGGACCGCTCGGGGCGCCCGCCCACGATCCGACCGTCGGCCGGGCGCTTATGGCCGGCGATGCGCTGCACAACCGCGCTGCCGGCCTGGAGCCCTACTACCGCAAGGAGGGCGTCGAGCGCGGTGCCGTCAACTCGCCCGTCAACGCGTGAGGCGCCGGGATACGCACAAAGGGAGGAGATGCCGCGATGAGGAATCACCTGCTCGCCTTCGACCAGGGCACCACCAGCTCGCGCGCGCTGCTGCTCGACCCCGACGGCACCGTGGCCGCGGTCGCCCAGGCCGAGTTCCGCCAGATCTTTCCGCAGCCAGGCTGGGTCGAGCACGACCCGAACGAGATTTGGGCCACCCAGAGCGGCGTCGCCGCCGAGGTGATCAACCGCGCCGGCATCCGCCTCGACCAGATCGCCGCCATCGGCATCACCAACCAGCGCGAAACCACGATCGTCTGGGACCGCGCCACTGGACGGCCGGTCCACAACGCCATCGTTTGGCAAGACCGCCGCACCGCTGGCCTGTGCGACCGTCTGCGCGCCGATGGGCTGGAGTCGACCGTGCAGCGCCGTACCGGCCTCCTCATCGACAGCTACTTTTCCGCCACCAAGGTCATGTGGGTCCTCGATCATGTGCCGGGCGCCCGCGAGCGGGCCGAGCGGGGCGAACTCGCGTTCGGCACCGTCGACAGCTGGCTGATCTGGCGCCTCACAAGCGGCGCGGTCCACGTCACGGATGCGACGAATGCGTCGCGCACCATGCTGTTCGACATCCACGAGCAGGTGTGGTGCGACGAGTTGCTGGACGCGCTCCGCATCCCGCGCGCGATGCTGCCAATCGTGCGCAGCTCCAGCGAGGTGTATGGCGAGGCGACGGGACTGCTCGCCGGCGTACCCATCGCCGGGATCGCCGGCGACCAGCAGTCCGCCCTGTTCGGGCAAATGTGCCACGAGCCGGGCATGGCCAAGAACACCTACGGCACCGGCTGCTTCATGCTGATGAACACCGGCGCCGAACCCGTGCCCTCGCGCAACAAGCTGCTCACCACGGTTGGCTGGCGCCGCGGCGGCGAGACCCGCTACGCGCTGGAAGGCAGCATGTTCGTCGCCGGCGCCGTGGTGCAATGGCTGCGCGACGGGTTGAAGATCATCCGCTCCGCCGCCGAGGTCGAGGCGCTGGCCGCCCGCGTTCCCGACACGGGCGACGTGTACCTCGTCCCCGCCTTTGCCGGTCTCGGCGCGCCGCACTGGGACCCCTACGCGCGGGGCACGATCGTCGGCCTGACGCGCGGCACCACCGACGCGCACATCGCCCGCGCCGCGCTGGAGGGCATCGCGTTCCAGGTCGCCGACATCCTGCGCGCGATGGAGGCCGACGCCGGCATGGGTCTGTGCGAGCTGCGTGTCGACGGCGGCGCGGCGAACAACGACCTGCTCATGCAGTTCCAGGCTGACCTGCTCGGCATCCCGGTTGTCCGCCCGGCGAACACGGAAACCACGGGGCTCGGCTCCGCCTTCCTGGCCGGGCTGGCGGTGGGGCACTACGCATCCGTCGACGAGGTGCGCCGTTTGTGGACGGCCGGCCGCACCTTTGAGCCCGTCATGTCGGCGGACGAGCGCGGAGCCCGCCACGCCCGCTGGCGCAAGGCGCTCACCTATGCCCGGGACTGGATCGACAGCGCCGCCTGACATCCTTTTCCGACAAGCGCGGCGGGCGCCGTCCTCGAAGCTGGATGTCTTGGATGGCTCCGCACCCGCCGGCTGCGGAGCCCGAGATCAGTTCCGGACCATATGCGCCATGGTCCCTGCCTCCGCTGCGGCAACGAGGCCGTCCAGGGCGGCCGCGACCGCGTCCTCCCTGCGATCTTTGAAGAAGCGCGTTGTCCTTTCCCGCGCCGATGGCAGCCTGCGACACCGCCATCGCATCGTTTGGGCAACCCGAACTACGTTTGCCGCCTCGCCGCCGATCAAGTTACGCCCGCGCCAATCACCGCCGCACACCATGCGAATGGGGAAATTCGTTTTGGACGCGAAGCGGCATCTTCGCTCCTGGCCGTTAGGCGTCAGTCCGCTTGCAGCGGCAAACGCGGAGAGCAGAGACATGGAGGCTTTACGTACGAAACTCGATCGTGGTCGTGCATTCCTTGGTCCACAAGAACGCCGCCAAATAATGCGCTTCAGACTGACCGCGCTCTTGAATTTGCTTGATCAAGTCTGCGGGATTTCCATCCCGCGCTGGACGGCTGGACGCGCTCCGACCGTGTCGAGCCAGGCGCGGACGTGAGGCACGGCGGTGAGCGTGCCGGCCAGAGCCTCGCCCATGGAGGTGGTCGCCCCCAACGTCCAGGCATAGCAGGCGATGTCGGCAATCGAGTACTCTTCGCCGGCAAGATAGGGCATGTCGCCGAGCCGGCGGTCCATCACGCGCAGGAGCCGATCCGCCTCCGTGGTGAACCGCTCGATCGCGGCCGGAACCCTGTCCTGCAAGCGCACGGCGAAGAAGCCGAGCTGCCCGAGCATCGGCCCGAGGCCGCCGACCTGCCAGTGCAGCCATTCCAGCGCCCTGTATCGGCCGGCGCCGGACATCGGCAGGAAGCGTCCGGTCTTCTCGGCGAGGGAGGTCAGGATCGCGCCGCTCTCGAAGACCGACAGCGGGTCGTTCTCGGGCTCGTCATCGACGATCGCCGGTATCTTGTTGTTGGGCGAGATTGCCAGGAAGTCCGGCGCGAACTGCGCGTCGTGGCCGATGTCGATCGGATGCACCTCGTAGGGCAGCCCACATTCTTCCAACATGATCGAGACCTTGCGGCCGTTGGGCGTCGACCAAGTGTAAAGGTGGATCATCGTCGTTCCTCGCTGACGGTCGGCGTGCAGGGTCGCGCGCGGTCACTCCGGTGCGGTCGCCTTGAAGCTGTCGCGCGCGGAAATCTGCGATCACCAGGGCGCAACGCCTGGCAAGGCCAGGAACTCGTCCCTGTGTGGCGTCAGGCAGATGTAGGCCAGTATCGGGCCGAGATAGAGATCGGCGACGCTGATGGCGGGTCCGGCGAGCCAGGGATCGTCGTCCTTGATCTTCATCAACTCGACGAAAACCTTCTTGCCGTCGATGAGGCCCTGCCTGAGCTTGATCTCGTCCTTGCCGCCGACGAAGTCGGGGAAAAGACAGTACGCGAGCACGCCGAAGTCGATCGCTGTGTAGGCGTACTTGTCGATCATGCTGATCGCCATGTCCATGCGCGCCGCCTGCAGCGGATCGCTCGGCACGAGCGTCGGGCCGCGTCGCGTCAAGGTAGCGGGAGATGACGTTGGTCTTGATGAGGCGATGGCCGTCGACGTCGAACAAGGGGATCTTGCCGAACGGATGGCGGGCGAAATGTTCGGCGGTCTGGCCTCGCCGGCGATCACGTCGACAGCCACCTGCTCGTAATCGACGACGCCCTTCTCGGCGAGCAGCATGCGGACGGCACGCACGTAAGGCGAATGGGAGAAGCCCCAGATCTTGATGTCGGTCGTTTGGTCTCCCGTGAGGACGATCGACGTCACAAAGCGGTGGAGCGGTCAGGCCTTACCGAAGGCCGGATAGGGCGCGAGCGGGAAGACTTGGCAGTCGGCATAGGCGACCTGGATGAGCGGAAAGCTCTCGATCAGCGCCTTGAGGTGGTCGGATGACTTCGCCTCGAAGAGCACGGCCGCGCCGCGATGCCCCGTACCGAGCGCCCAGACTTGGCGCAGCGCGCCCTGGGCGTAGAGGCACCGCGCCTGAAGCTGCTCCTCGCGCTCCTTCTGGGCGAAGTCGGCGGGCGGACCTGCCGCCCCGAGCCTGTGGGCCGGCTGGAAGATGACCATGTACTGCATGAGCTGCCCCAGATTGGTTGCGGGCAGGATGAAGCCCGTGACCCGGTAGCTGGCCGTTCCGTCACCCGCCCGCTAGAGCTACTCCCGCTCAGGTCGGATCATAGGCGTCGTAGCCTGATGCGGCGAGGTAGTTGCGGCACTCGGTCGGGGTGAAGCAGGTGAACGCTTCGCGGATGGCGGCCCAAAGGTCGGGCACGGTGCGCGCAGCCGCCGTGCGCAGCAGGGCTTTCAGCTTGGCAAAGGCTTGCTCGATGGGGTTGAAGTCGGGCGAGTACGCCGGGAGGTAGAGCAAGCGGGCGCCGACCTGCTCGATGGCCTCGCGCACGCCCGTGACCTTGTGGGCGGAAAGGTTGTCGAGCACCACCGTGTCACCCGGCTTCAGCGCCGGGGCGAGCGTGTCGGCGACATAGGCGTGGAAGCGGACGCCGGTGGTGGCGCCATCCATTAGGGCCACGGCGCCGATCCCCGAGGCGCGCAGGGCGGCGGTGACCGTGGTCGTCTTGTAGTGCCCATGGGGCGCCGCGATGCGGCAGCGCTGGCCGCGCGGGGCACGGCCATAGCGGCGCACCATGTTGGTGGCCGCCGCGGTCTCGTCCACAAACACCAGGTGCTCAGGGTCGAGGTCGAGCTGGCCGTCAAACCAGGCCAAGCGCGCCGCCTTCACGTCCTCGCGCTCCTGCTCGGCCGCGTGGAGCGCCCCTTTTTCCGGGTGAACTCGTGGCGGGCGAAGAAGCGGGACAGGCCGCTGGTGCTGGTGTGCAGCCCGTGCTCGCGCAACAGGTCGCGCAACTCGCGCAAAAAGATCAGGGGGCGTTCTTCGCAGAAGCGCATGATCAGCGCCGCATGCGCCTCGACGCGGTGCGAAGAGCGGTCGCCACCCTGCGGCTTGGCCGCGAGGCGGCCCTCGTGCCGGACGTTGGCTTGCCAGCGGATCGCGGTGGCCACGCCGATGCCGAAGCGCGCGGCGGCTTGGCGGCACGACGCGCCTGCCTCGATGGCCTTGATCACGCGCTGGCGCAGGTCGAGCGACAGGGCTGCGGGCATGGCGGCACTCCCGTGAGAACGCCGCCAAAAAATCAGACCTGCCGCCCGCTGGCCATCTCTAGCGACTCCATCAGCGCGGCAACGGCTCTAGCGGGTAATCAAAGCCATCAAGGCAGGCGCGTCCTGCCGCTATGCCGCCGCGCGCTTCGGCA
>CAXTFM010000068.1:0-17212 GCA_964243435.1 uncultured Beijerinckiaceae bacterium | reverse complement strand
ACATGTGCAGGATCACCGTCACATAGGTCAGCGTGAACACCACCATCATGCCGTAATGAACGTCTGCCCCGACGCGGGAGCCGCCGCTGATGAGGAGGCTGCGCCAATGGTGGCGCAACACGTCGCCGACCGGCGCTTCCGCCTTCTCGTGCTTGGCCTCGAGTTCGAGGAACATCGGCGTCTCGTCGACCCCATTGCGGAGCCACAGGCCGAAACCGACGAGCACGAGGCTCAGGAGAAACGGCAGGCGCCAGGCCCAGCCGGTGAAGGTGGCGTCAGTGGTGAGCGTGGTCACCACCGTGATCACGCCCGTGGCGATCAGCGTGCCGGCGGATGGGCCGACCTGCGTCCAGGAGGCGTTCAGGCCGCGTCTCGATTGGCTGCCGTGCTCCATGGCGAGGAGCACCGCGCCGGCCCATTCGCCGCCGAGCGCAACGCCCTGGATGAAGCGGAGCGTCACGAGGAGGATGGGACTGAGCACGCCGACGGCGGCGTAAGTCGGCAACATTCCCATGCCGGCAGTGCAGAAACCCATGATGATGAGCGTGACGACGAGGACGACGCGCCGCCCCAGCCTGTCGCCGAGACGCCCGAAGATCACGCCCCCGAACGGACGCGACAGGTAGCCGACCGCATAGGTCGAGAACGCCAGGATCACCCCGGCGAGCGGATCGAACGAGGGGAAGAACAGGCGGTTGAAGATCAGCGCCGCCATGGTGTTGTAGACGGTGAAGTCGTACCATTCGAGCGTGGTGCCCACCATGCTCGCCCCTGCCAGGCGCCCCATTCGTGCTGTCGCGGGCGGCGCAACAGCCGATGCCTTCGGGACGACTTGGCTCATTGTTCTGCATCCTTGTTTGCGGCCCGCGCGCGGGCGTTCGACCTCCGTAGCAAGGTCTGATCCGGGGCATCCCGATGGCAAAGCACCTCCTGATGCTCGAATTGTCTCGTGAAACAAGGCGGCGCACCGATCGGGATGGCTTGAACCGGCTGCAGGTGCGAGGCTGATGTCGGCGCGCCCTCTCGCTTGGGCGCAGGTGTTGCCAAGGGTGTGCCGAACGGCACGCCATCATCGGGTGACGACGAGGAGCGCGATCATGCCCCTGACAAGCAAGTACATCCTTCTCGTGTCGATGGACGTGGCCTCGGAGTACGAGGACCTCTTCAACGAGGTCTACGCCGAGCACATCGCGTACATCCTCAAGGTTCCCGGGGTGAAGCATGTCACGCGATGGAAAGGTGAGACGTTCAGCATGCTGATCGGGGGCAAAAGCAGCGCGATGCCGGCGCCCGATCCAATCTACACGGCACTCTACGAAATCGACGATCCCGCGGTTCTATCGAGCCCCGAATGGGTGGAAGCCTGCGAGGCCGGTCGTTGGGCGAGCGACGTTCGCCAGCACACGCGGAAGCGGAGCCACGTCGTTTACAGGTCGCTTTGAAAGGCTGCGGCGACGCCGTAATCAAGGATGATGTCGGTCGCCAGCACGGCGCATCGTCACCTATCTGTCGTCGGATCGGATCTACCTGACGGCCCGCCGGCGAGCGACCTTGTCCTGACGTTCGACGCAGGGTCGTCGAGCGTCAAACCCGGCGTCTACCGGGCAATCTACGACGCTGGCCCCCGAGCTACGCGCCAGGGGTCTGCCGGGCGCCGTCCTCCGATGGATGGAGGAGCACGGCGCGGGGCACCGCATCGTCCATGGTGGTCGCGGTTTCGATGCGCCGGTCAGCCGCTACGCGAGCGCGCGCCGGTTCGGAGGACGCCGGCATCCGCGAGTGCGGCCTCCACGGCCTGTCGTACGAGTGCGTGGCGGGCGCACTGGCGGCGGCGATCCCGCCTCGCGGGCAAGCGCACGGTCGTCGCCCATCTCGGGCAGGGGCCAGCCTGAGCGCCGGTGAGATCGTACATGCGCTCCACCACGAGTTCGACCTCCTCAGCGTGCCCGGTCTTGCAGCGGACATGCGCGCCTTGACCTCCAGTGGCGATCCGCGCGCCGCCGAAGCGCTTGACCTGTTCGGCTTTCAGCGTCGCCCGCGAAACGGCCGCACTCGCCAGCACGCCCGCCGGCCTCAACCTGCTGGCGTTCACCGGCGGCATCGGCGAGCACGCACCGGCGGCGCGCGCCGCGATCGACGAGCGACTTGGCTGGCTCGGCGTCGACATCGCGTTCGATGCGAACGGCGACGGCGCGGCCCGCATCGACGCGCGAGGGGCCGTGGAGGTTCGCATCGTGCCGACCGACGAGGAGAGCGTCACCGGCATCCACACGCTCGCCTGCTGCGGTCGGGCAAAGCCGCCGGTCAGACACCTCAGGTGCTAGGTGGTCCGGTGGACCCATGACCTCGCCGCCGCGCCCGGGTACCTTGGATCTAGTGTACCTTGGGTCTAGGGCACCTTGGCTGGCCCACCGTCCCAGCGCGCAAGGACGTCTTTGCCGCGCGACCATGGACATCGCCTCGTGTCGTGGGATCGAACCTCGTCGTCGGAGGCATGAGAAGCGTCGATCTGCTTTTCCAGGTCGCCCGCGATCGCTCCTTGTTGCGTATGAAAGACAGCCCCGTGCCAGATCATGCCGTGACGCCCATGAAGGCTCGCATCGGCGCCGGGTCGGCGCGCAGCTCGGCCGCCGTGCCTTGGTACACGACGTGGCCGTTGTTGAAGCCGTAAACCCGGTCGGCGAAGCCGAGGACCGCCGCGACGTTCTGTTCGACGATCACGATGGTCCGTCCTTCCGCCGCCAACCGTCGCGTCAACGCCACGAGATCGCGCACGATCAAGGGGGCGAGCCCTTCGAAGGGCTCGTCGAGAAGGATGATCTTCGCATCGCGGATCAAGGCGCGCGCGATCGCCAACATCTGCTGCTCGCCGCCCGACAGGGTTCGCCCGCGCGACGTGCGGCGTTCCTTCAAGCGCGGGAACACGCTCCAGATCCGGTCGAGCGACCATGCGTCCGTCGCGGTGAGTCGCGCCACCCGCAGGTTCTCCTCGACGGTGAGGCCGCCGAACACGGCCCGTTCCTCCGGCACCAGTTGCATGCCGAGGCGAGCGATCTTCGAGGGCGGCAGCCCGTGGATCGCCTGACCGGCGAGGCGGATGGTGCCGCTGCGCGGCGCGAGCACACCCATGATGGTGCGCAGCGTCGTGGTCTTGCCCGCACCGTTGCGCCCGAGCAGCGCCACCACCTCGTTGCGCTCGACCCGCAGCGACACGTCGAAGAGCACGTGGGAGTCGCCGTAAAGGGCGTTGACGCCCTCGACTTCAAGCAGGCTCATGCACGCCGCCCTCGTGCTGCTCGTCCTCGTGCAGCCCGCCGATATACGCTTCCTGCACGGCCGGGTCGCGCCGCACCGCGTCGGCCGGCCCATCGGCGAGCAGCCGTCCCTCGCTGAGCACGGTGATGTGGTTGGCCAGCCCGAAGATCGCGTCGAGGTCGTGCTCGACGATGACGAGGCTGCAGGATCGACCGATCCGCTTGATCAGGGCGCAGGTCGCGGCGCGCTCCGACAGGCTCATCCCGGCGAGCGGCTCGTCGAGGAGCAGGACGTTGGGGCTGGTCGCCAGCGCCATCCCGATCTCCAACCGCCGTTTTTCGCCATAGGCAAGCACGCTCGCCAGCGTGTCGTCGCGCTCGGAGAGGTCGAGGATCGTCAGCATGGTCTCGACCTGCGCCTCCACCTCGGGGCGGTCGCCGGCTAGGCGCAGGAGGTCGAGGCGGAAGCGCCCGCGTGCCCTGGCCAGCGCGGCAACCCTCAGGTTCTCCCGCACGGTGAGGCCGAGGAACAGCTGGTTGAGCTGGTTGCTTTTCGCGACGCCGCGCTGGGCCGCCCGCGTCAGGCCGGCGCCGGTAAGGCGCTCGTCGAACAACAGCACCTCGCCCGAACTCGGGCTCACCTCGTCAAGCAGCATCTTGAACAGGGTGCTCTTGCCGGCCCCGTTTGGGCCGATCACCGCGTGGATCGAACCGCGGCGCACCCTGAAGCTGACGCCGTCCACGGCCTTCAGCCCTCCGTAGTGGCGTGCCAGCGACCGGGCTTCGAGCGCGATGGCACTGCCGTCCGCCGGGGTCGGAGGCCGCGGCAGCGCCAGCCCGACCTCCCGATCCGGCGGCGGCGCCTCGATCGGCATGCCGGCGAAGGCCGCCGCCTCGACCGCCTCCGTCCGCGCCGTCGCCGCCTGCAGCCGGGCGGCATCGCCGCGACGGCGCCAGAAGTGGATGATCTCGCCGCAGATGCCCCGCCGCAATCCGAAGACCAGAGCAACGAAGGCCAGCCCCTGGATCAGCTTCCAGAACGGGCCAAGGCCGGGGAGGAGCTGGAGGTTGTCGCGCAGCCACAGCCACACGGCCGCCCCGACGAGCGGGCCGATCAGGGTTCCGATGCCGCCGACGATGGTCTGCACCACGAGCTGGCCCGACGTGTCGAGGGAGAAGGCGTCCGGCGGCATGTAGCTTTGGAACGAGCCCAGCATCGCGCCCGCGAGGCCGGCGTAGAGCGCCGCGATGACGAAGGCGGTGAGCTTGTAGGCCGGCACGTCATGGCCGAGCATCGCCACGCGGGCGGTGTTCTCCTTGACCGCGCGCAGGATCAGGCCGACCGGCGAGTGGACGATGCGGCGGGCCAGCGCGAAGCCGACGAAGAACGTTGCGGCAAGCAGCGCGTACATCGGCAGCCCGGCCGTGATGCGAACGGCGCCCTCGCCGAAGCCGAAGACGGGTCCGGGGACGCCGGCGATGCCGTTCTCGCCGCCGGTGTAGGTCGACAACGGCGAGTTCTCGATGAAATAGGCCATCTGGCCGAAGGCGAGCGTGATCATCGCGAAGTAGATGCCGATCCGCTTGACCGCGAGCCAGCCGACGCCGAGGCCGAACAGACCGGCCGCCGCCGTTCCAATGGCGAAGGCGAGCCAAACGCTGTGAATCGTGCCCGACACCAGGAGGTAGGCGGAAACGAAACCGCCCGCGCCGTAGAAGGCCGCCTGCCCGAAGGACAGGAGCCCCGCGAGCCCGAACAGGATGTCGAAGCCGAGCCCGAACAGCGCCCAGTTCAGGACCCTGGAAAGCAGGTCGGCCGAAAAGCCGAGCGGCGGCAGCGCATAGGGTGCCGCGACCAGCGCGACCAGCAGGGCAAGCTCCGGCAGCACGGCACCGAGCCGGCCGCGCATCACACCCGGCCTTCCGTGCCAAACAAGCCTTGCGGGCGCACCACCAGGATCAGCGCCATGAGGGCGTAGAGCATCACCTCGGAGTAGGCGGAGTTGAAGGCGCTGGTCAGGCTGATGATTTCGCCGGCGATGAGCCCCCCGGCGACCGCGCCGGGGAAGGAGCCGAGACCCCCGATGACGATGACGACGAAGGATTGCACCATGAAGTTCGCGCCCATGTCGGGCGTGACGGAAACCACGGGCGCGTAAAGCATGCCCGCGATGCCGACCGCGACGATGCCGATGGCGAAGACGAGGAGGAAGGTCCGCCGCACGTCGATGCCGAGGATGCCGACCATGCCGGCGTTCTCGATGCCGGCGCGCACCACCAGGCCGATGGAGGTGCGGTAAAGCACAAGGTAAAGGCCGAACAAGAGGGCGGCGATGATGCCGATGAGTTCGAGCCGGTACGTTGGGTAGATCAGGAAGCCGAGCCGGGTGGCGCCCAAACCCCAGGATGGGACGGGCACCCTCTGGCTGTTGCCGCCGAACCAGGCCCGCACCGCCTCAACCAGCACGATGCCGATGCCGTAGGTGACGAGGATCTGATCCTCGTGCGCGCGCGCGTAGAAGAAGCGGATCACCAGGCGCTCCATGGTGAAGCCGAGGACCAGCATGACCGCGCATCCGCCGAGGACGGCGAGCACGAAGGAGCTCGTCAGGGAGAGCATGACGAAGGCGACGTAGGCGCCCACGGCGAACAGCGCGCCGTGGGCGAAATTCAGCACCCCGAGGGTCCCCAGGATGATGGTCAGGCCGCTGCTGACGAGCGCCAGCAGGGTGCCGAGCGCGAGGCCGTTGAAGAGTTGCGACAGAAGGACGGCGGTGCTCGGCATGGGACGGCTCGGCTGCGCGGGGCTCAGCTATACGGGCCGAGCTTGCAGCCCAGCAGTCCGGGCGGGTTGATCACCGACTCGCCGTCGACGAGATCCACGATGTTGAAGAAGTCGTCGGGTCCCGTCATTTCGGCGGGCTTCTTGCCGACCAGGATCGGAATGGGGCGGACCAGCTGATGGTCCTCCGCGCGGTAATACACCTTGCCGAGCGTGGTCTCGTAGGGCTGCGCCTTCGAGGCCTCGATGGTCTTGATGACGTCGACGGGGTTGAAGCTGCCGGCGCGCTCGACGCTGAGCGCCCAGATATAGGCCTGCATGTAGCCGATGTGCGCCCCCCAGCGCGGGTGATACTTGTTCTTGGCGAGGAACGTGTCGACGAAGGTCTTGGCGAGCGGGAAACGGTCCTGCAGCCCCCACCAGAAGTCGCACGAGGTGTAGACGCCCTGCATGATCTGGGCACCGAGCTCCTTGTCCTGGAACGAGGACAGGTTCGGGACCACGAGCTTCATGCGCGACAGCACGCCGAACTGCTCGGCCTGCTTGGTCGAGGCGACGGCATCGGTGCCGAAGGCGATGTTGATGAAGACGTCCGCGCCGCTGTTGGCGATGTTGAGGAGCGCGGAACTATAGTCGGAGGTACCGAGCGGAACGAGCTCCTTTGCCACCTCCTTCCAGCCCTGCTGCTTCGAGAATTCGGTGAAGCTGTTGTAAACGCTCTGGCCGTAGGTGTAGTCCGGCACGAGATACGCCGTCTTGAGATTCTTGCCGAGCGCCTTGGCGACGACGGGGGCCAGCGCCTTCGCCGCCATGTAGGCGTTCTGCTGCGAGCGGAAGCCGTAGCGCTGGCAGTTCTTGCCCGTGACGTCGTTCGAGCCGGAGAGCCCGACCATGTAGAGGACCTTCTCGCGCGTCGCGTACTCCTCCAGGGCGATGGCTTCGGCGCTGCTGACCGAACCATGGAGCGTGATCGCCTTGTCGCGCTGGATGTACTGGGTCGCCGCCTGGACGGCGACGTTGGGCTTGCCCTCCGTGTCGGACACCTTGTAGCGAACCGTGCGGCCGAGCACACCCTTGCCCTTGAGGCCCCACGCTTGCGGGATCGCGCCGCCGGCGTTGATCTGCGCCAGGGCCAGCTCGTAGCCGAGCTTGAGGTCGCCGCCGTCACCGGAGAAAACGCCCGTCAAGGGAACGGTGATGCCGACGAAGACCGAGTCGGCGGACACGCCGTCGGGGAAGGTGCCGATCCGTGCAGGACTCTGCGCGAAGGCGTCGCGCACGCCCGGCATCGTGCCCAAAAGCCCGCTGGCGCCGCCGACCATGAGCGCACGACGATCAAAACGCATTCCGACCTTCCTTCCGATCGCCGCACATCCAAAGGCGTGCGCGGGACGCTCAACGAAAGACACTGCAACTTCGAAGCAATCGAAGTCGGGCAAAACTTGCCCGCCGAAGCTGCGTATGAAGCATACTGCGCAGACCGTCGAGATCAATTTTGGTCTTGCGCGAGACCGCACTGCCCATGCATCGACGATGACCATCGCGGGCGCCGTGATGATCATGGCGCCCGCGCGAAGTAAAGTGCAGCCGCGTGGGCGCGGGATCGCCGGTTGCAACGCCGATCACGATCGGTGAAAGCTTGCCGATGACCGCGAACCTGCACGAGCGCGCCGTCGTCATCGACGGACTCATCATCTCCAATTTCGACCGGTCGGTATTCGCCGACATGCGCCGTGGCGGCATCACGGCCGCGAACTGCACCTGCTGCGTGTGGGAAGGCTTCGAGGGCTCCATGCGCAACGTCGCGCAGTGGCAGCGCTGGTTCCGCGAGCACGCCGACCTCATCCGGCCGGTGCGCACGACCCAGGACATCCGCAGTGCCAAGGCGGAGAACCGGACCGGCATCATCCTCGGTTGGCAGAACCTGACCGGCATCGAGGACCAGATCGGCTATCTCGGCCTGTTCAAGGAACTCGGCGTCGGCATCATGCAGATCGCCTACAACACCCAGAACCTCGTCGGCACCGGCTGCTACGAAAGCCATGACGGCGGGCTCTCGGATTTCGGGCGCGACGTGATCGCCGAGATGAACAGGCTCGGCATCCTGTGCGACCTGTCGCATGTCGGCGCCAAGACGAGCGAGGACGTCATCCTCGCCTCCAAGCAGCCGGTCGCGTATTCGCACTGCTTGCCGGCCGCCCTCAAGCAGCATCCCCGCAACAAGAGCGACGAGCAGTTGCGCTTCATCATCGACCATGGCGGCTTCGTCGGCGTCACCATGTTCCCGCCGTTCCTGAAGCAGGGCTCGGGCGCCACCGTCGACGACTACGTCGAGGCCATCGAGTACATGATCAACGTCTGCGGCGAAGACAGGATCGGCATCGGCACCGACTTCACGCAGGGCTACGGCACGCCCTTCTTCGACTGGATCACCACCGACAAGGGCTACGGGCGCCGGCTCACGCAGTTCGGCGACGTCATCAACCCCGAAGGCCTGCGCACGATCGGCGAGTTCCCCAACCTCACCGCCGCCATGGAACGGCGCGGCTGGCCGGAGGCGCGCATCGGGAAGGTCATCGGCGAGAACTGGCTCGCCCTTCTCCAGCAGGTTTGGGGCGCCTGATGGGCAAGCCCGCGATCGACATCGTCGTGGACGAGCGCACCGGGCGCTGGTCGGTCGACGCGCTGCCGATGATCCTGGTGCCGCAGCACTTCTACCTCAACAACCATTTCGCCATCGAGGGCGAGCTCGGCCCGGAGCGCCTCGCCGCCGTGCTCCATCCGGCCGGGTACCGATCCGCCTATCACTGGTGCGAGAAGGAAGCCGCCTTCCACGGCTTCAGCGGGGAGGAGGTGTTCCGGCACTACCTTCGCCGGCTGTCGCAGCGCGGCTGGGGCCAGTTCGCCATCCTGTCGCTGGAGCCGGCGGCGGGCCGCGCCGAGATCCGCCTCGACCATTCCGCCTTCGTCGACGAGGCGCGCCGCCGTGCCGGACGCAAGCTTTGCTACATGTTCGTCAGCTGGTTCGAGGGAGCCCTCGCCTTTGCCACCGCCGGCGCGACACGCCCGGTTCGCGCCCACGAGGTTTACTGCGAAGCGGAAGGCCTCCACGACCATTGCCTGTTCAGCGTCGAACCCGTCGCGGAGCAGGTTGCATGACCTGCAAGGTCATCGGGGTCGACAGCATGGGCAGCGCCGCCGCCTGGCGGTTCGCTCGCCGTTGTCCAGCGCGTGCTCGGCCTGGAGCGCTGCGACATCCCGCACGCGAGAGGACCCTCGCACGGTGTCAGCCGTGACATCCGACGTTTCTCCCGCGAAGCGCCGAACGACGTGCCGCGGCCGCGCCGCGCCTTTGAGCCGTGGCGCGAGCCGGGCGCGCTGACGCCAGGCCGCCGAACGCGACGGCGCTTCGTCCTGCCAGCCCTCGCGCAAACCTCGTTTGCCAGGCCGCTCGGGTGCCCCAAGTCGGACTCGCGTTTCCGATGTCGGGATCACGGAAGGCCCTCCTCCCAATAGGGCCGGCGCCCGAACTTGCGCTGTAGGAAGTCGAGGAACGCCGAAACCTTGCTGGGCACGGCGCGATGGGGCGGGTAGAGGCCGAAGATGCCGGAGGGCCGGGTCGCGATCATCGCCTGCCAGTCGGGCAGGATCCGTTCGAGGCGGCCGGTGCGCAGGTCGTCGCCGACCAGCCAGCTCGGCAAAAGCACGACCCCGAGACCGTCGAGCGCGAGGGCGCGCAGCGGCTCGGAGTCGTCGGCCCTCATGCGGCCGCCGACCGGCACCGAAACCTCCTTGCCGGCGACATCGACGAAGAACCAGTTGTGCGAGGGCTGCAGAGAGTAGATCAGGCACTCGTGCTGCAGGAGGTCGTCGGGCCGGCGCAGCGGGGCATGCCCGGCGAGGTAGCGGGGGCTTGCACAGGCGATACGCCGGTGCGGCGCGAGCTTGCGGGCGACCAGCGAGGAGTCGAGCATCGGGCCGATGCGGATCGCGGCGTCGGCGCCGATCGCGACGAGGTCGACGCGCACGTCGGACAGCGACAGGTCCAGCCGCAGCTCGGGATGGCGCGCCAGGAACTCGCCCATGTGCGGCATGATGTGGAGCCGGGCGAACGCGTCGGGCAAGGCCAGGCGCAGCAGCCCGCGCGGCTGGTCCTGCATCGCGGACACGGCGTTGCGCGCCTCCTCCACCTCGCGCAGCACGCTCACCGCGTGGCGGTAGAAGGTCGTACCGGGCTCGGTCAGGTGCAGCGAGCGCGTGGTGCGGTGGAACAGGTCGACGCCGAGGTCCTTCTCGAGGCCGGACACCGCGCGCGACACGGCGGAGGTTTGCACGTCGAGAAGCCCCGCCGCCCGCGAGAAGCTCGCCTGCTCGACGACGCGCACGAAGGCCTGCATGGCCGCGAGCATGTCCATTGCCGGTCCCTCAACGGATTGTTGCGCAACGCGCAAAAGTCATTTGCGACGCGCCCGATGGCGCCCCTCCCCCGAACGGCATAGCTCAGTGCTCGATGTTGCGGGTACCGACGTGTGCCCGGCGGAGACGTTGATGGCGAAGCCTCGGATCAAGAGCTACGGCGGGCCGGCCGGCGGCCTTGGCGCGCTGGACGCCGTCGAGCGCCACCTGTGCCGGCAGAAGATCTTCTTGTCCGGCAACCGCACCTTGCTGTCGATGAACAAGGGAAAGGCCGGCTTCGACTGCCCCGGCTGCGGCTGGCCGGACCCCAAGCACACCAGTTCGTTCGAATATTGCGAGAACGGCGCCAAGGCCGTCGCCTGGGAAGCCACGAAGAAGCGCACCACGGTTGAGTTCTTCGCCAGGCACACCGTGACCGAGTTGCTCGGGTGGAGCGACTTCGACCTCGAGAACGAGGGCCGGCTCACCCATCCCATGGTTTACGACGCCGCAAGCGACCGCTACGTGCCGATCGCCTGGGACGACGCCTTCGCCCTCGCCGGCGCACGCCTGCGTGCCCTGCCCGACCCCGACATGGCCGAGTTCTACACCTCCGGCCGCGCCTCCAACGAGGTGGCCTTCCTGTTCCAGCTGTTCGCCCGCGCCTACGGCACCAACAACTTCCCCGACTGCTCCAACATGTGCCACGAGTCCACCAGCGTCGCGCTGCCGGAAAGCGTCGGCGTCGCCAAGGGCACGGTGCTGCTCGAGGACTTCGAAAAGGCCGACATGATCATGGTGTTCGGGCAGAACCCCGGCACCAACTCGCCGCGCATGCTGAACGACCTGCGCGCAGCGGCCAAGCGCGGCGCCGACATCGTCACCTTCAATCCGCTGCGCGAGCGCTCGCTGGAGCGCTTCGCCTCGCCGCAGCACGTCGGCGACATCGTCAAGCCGGTGCCGATCTCCTCGCAATACTGCCAGGTGCGCACCGGCGGCGACATGGCGGCGGTGAAGGGCATGATGAAGGCGGTGCTCGCCGCCGACGACGCGGCCGTGGCGTCGGGCACCGCCCGCGTCCTCGACGCGGAGTTCATCGCGGCGCACACCCGCGGCTTCGCCGCGCTGGCGGATGAGATCCGCACCCTTGCCTGGGATGCGATCGTCGCCGAGTCCGGCCTGTCGCGCGCGGAGATCGAGACGGTCGCCGCGATCTACGTGAAGGCCACGGCCGTCATCGCGGTGTGGGGCATGGGCGTCACCCAGCACCGCACGGGCGTCGCCAACATCCAGCAGATCGTCAACCTGCTGCTCATGCGCGGCAACATGGGACGGCCGGGCGCCGGCGCCTGCCCCGTGCGCGGCCATTCCAACGTGCAGGGCAACCGCACCGTCGGCATCTACGAGCAGCCCAAGCCCGCCTTCCTCGACGGCATGGACCGCACCTACGGTTTCGTGTCGCCGCGTCACCACGGCCACGACGTCGTCGCGGCGATCGAGGCGATGGCGGACGGCCGCTCGCGTGCCTTCATCGGGCTCGGCGGCAACTTCCTGCTCGCCGCGCCCGACACGCAGGTTGTGGCACGCGCCATGCGCGGCCTCGACCTCACCGTGCAGATCGCGACCAAGCTCAACCGCGGCCACCTCGTCCACGGCCGCCACGCCCTGCTGCTGCCGTGCCTCGGCCGCACCGAGATCGACGAGCAGGCCTCCGGCCCGCAGCAGATCACGGTGGAGGACTCGATGTCCTTCGTCCACGCCTCCGCCGGCCGCAACACCCCGGCCTCGCCGCACCTGCGCTCGGAAATCGCCATCGTCGCCGGCATGGCCAAGGCGACGCTGCCGGCGGCGTTCGACATCGACTGGGACGGCTACGTCGCGAACTACGACCGCATCCGCGACGACGTCGAGCGCGTGATGCCGGAGCTGTTCGCCGGCTACAACGCTCGGATCGCGACGCCGGGCGGCTTCCGCCTCGACTCGCCCGTCGATCGGCGCGAGTGGCGCACCGCCACCGGCAAGGCCAACTTCATCGTCCATGAGGGTTTGGCCGAGAACGAGATGCCGGTCGACCGGCCCGACGTGCTGCAGCTGATGACGATCCGCAGCCACGACCAGTACAACACCACGATCTACGGGCTCGACGACCGCTATCGCGGCGTCTTCGGACAGCGCATGGTGGTGTTCGTCAACAGGGCCGACCGCGAGCGGCTGGGCTTCACCGAAGGGGCATTCGTCGCCATGCGCACGATCGCGCCCGATGGCGACGCCCGGTCCGTCGGCGGTTTCCGCCTCGTCGATTACGACATCCCGGCGGGCTGCGCCGCCGCCTACTATCCCGAAACCAACCCTTTGGTGCCGCTGGGCCGTCGCGCGCTGCGCTCGAACACCCCGACGTCTAAATCGATCCCCGTCGCGCTCGAAGCCTGGGCCGGTGCGTGGGACGACCGCCCCGAGCCGGAACTCGCGGTCGAGCCGCAGCTGGCGGCAGCGGAGTAGCACTCTTCCCGTCGCCGAAAGCCGGGACGATGCCCCGCGGCGCGCGGGGACGGTCCGAGCAAAGGCGATCTCCTACAGGGCACACGTGCCTGGCGCTGGAACCCCGGCGCGCGTTTCCGCCGCCGCGAGGCGTGTCGGCAGGTGCCCGACGCACAGCCGCCGATGCGGCACTCAAGCGCCTTGGAGCGTTCGATGACCACGCCGATGGCGTCCAATCGGGTCACCATCGGAAAGCAGCTTGTCTTTCGAGTGGCACCTCGATGAGGTTGGTGGCCCGCACCTTCCTCACCGCAACGCGTGGGTGACGCCTGTCGCCATCATCTCCGCGGCGGCGGCGAGGCGCGCCTCGCCCCAGCCTTCCCGCGCGGCGGCGGAAAGGCCCGACATCGCGGCGACCACGGTGTCCGCGACAACCCCGGCGACCGCGGGATGCGTTGCGGCGAGGTAAGCGCGGATGCGCTCGCGGCAGGTTTCCTTGCGGCGGCGCGCGGCGACCGTGCTGTCCGCGCCGTCGAGACCGCGCGCCGCTTCAAACACCAGGCACCCCGCTTCCCGCGGACAAACGGCGTAGAGCCGTGCGGCGGCAAGCAGGTAGTCATGCAGCGCTTCTGCCGGCGTCGCGCCTTGTGCCGCGAAGCCGTCGAGCCGCAGCCCCAGCGCCACGTAGCGGTCCATGACCCGCTCGAACAGGGCCGCCTTGCTGCCGAAGGCGGCGTAGAAGCTCGGCGGGTTGATGCCGATGGCCTGCGTCAGCGCAGCGATGCCGACCGCGTCATAGCCCTTGTCATGGAACAGCGCCTGCGCCGTCGTCAGCGCCTGGTCGACGTCGAAGCCCCTGGGCCGGCCACGCGCGATTGCCTTAGTGGACACTACAAATCTCCGCCGCCACACCTTGCCGCCGCGCGGCCACGATTTATGTAGCAACGACTACATCAACGGGCCAGGAGTTGGTCATGACGGACTTTTCGGGAAAGACGGTGCTCGTGCTCGGGGGCAGTCGCGGCATCGGCGCCGACATCGTGCGCCGTTTCGCTGCCGACGGCGGAGGCGTCACCTTCACCTTCGCCGGATCGCGGGACGCGGCCACGGCGCTTGCCGGCGAGACCGGTGCGGAGGCGGTGCGCGTCGACAGCGCCGACCGGGCGGAGATGGTGAAGGCTGTCGAGGAATGCGGCGCCCTGGACATTTTGGTCGTCAACGCCGGCGTGTACGTCGGCGGCGACCCTTTGGCGCTCGACGCCAAGGCCGTCGACCGCCTGATCGACGTCAATATCCGCGCTCCCTACCATGCCGCCGTCGCCGGCGCCCGCCGCATGCGGGATGGCGGCCGCATCATTCTCATCGGATCGACCAACGGCGACCGCACGCCTTTTGCTGGCGCGGCGGCCTACGGCATGTCGAAGTCCGCCCTTCAAGGCTTGGCGCGCGGGCTGGCGCGGGACCTTGGCCCCCGCGGCATCACCGTCAACGTCGTGCAACCCGGACCCACCGACACCGACATGAACCCGGCGGATGGGCCGATGCGCGAGACAATGCACAGCTTCATGGCGATCAAGCGCCACGCCACGGGGCGCGAGGTCGCCGGCATGGTCGCCTACCTCGCCGGTCCCGAGGCGGCCATCGTCACCGGCGCGATGCACACGATCGACGGCGGCTTCGCCGCCTGACGCGAGGGTGCGCGACACACCTCGAAACGGAGAAGGAGCATGGCGATGGATGTCGGTTTCATCGGTTTGGGCGCGATGGGGCGCGCGATGGCGCGCAACCTCGCGGGCGCCGGCCACCGCGTGCGGGCGTGGAATCGTTCGCCCGGCGCGGGCATCGACGGGTTGGAGATGGTGCCCTCACCGGCCGAGGCGTTCGAAGCCGATGTCGTCCTCACCATGCTGTCGGACGATGCCGCGATCCGCGATGTGCTGCTGTCGTCGGACGTGCTGCGGACCGCCCGCCCCGGCACCGTTCACGTGGTGACCTCCACGATCTCCGTCGACCTCGCCGCCGAGCTGGCCGCCCGGCACGCCGCCGCCGGGATCGGCTACGTCGCGGCCCCCGTGCTCGGCCGCCCCGACGTCGCGGCGGCGGCACAGCTCAACATCCTGGCCGCCGGCGAGGCGGCGGCCATCGACAGGGTGCGTCCATTGCTCGACGTCCTCGGCAAGCGGACGTGGTTTCTCGGCCGCGAGCCCGCCCAGGCCAACGCCGCCAAGATCGCCGCCAATATGATGATCACCATGGCCATCGAGGCGATGGCGGAGGCCGTCGTGATCACGGAGCACAACGGCGTCGCGCCCGAAACCTTCTTCGAGCTGATCCTCGGGACGCTGTTCGCCGGCCGCGCCTATGAAAGCTACAGCGCCAAGATCGCGCGGGGCGACGACGAGCCGGGCTTCCGCATGCGGCTTGGCCTCAAGGACCTTGGCCTCGCCACGGCCGCCGGCGCGGCGACGGGGCGCAGCCTGCCGATGCTGGATGCGGTACGCGCCCGCATGGCGGCGGCGGTGGAGGCCGGCCTGGGCGACCGGGACTGGTCGGGCATCGCCGGTTACACGCGCCACCAGCGAGGGTGAGGGCGGGGGGACATTGCCGACACGGCTTACCCGTTGCTCCGGGACACCTCGTCACCCATCCATCTTCAGCGCCGCAATGAACGCCTCCTGCGGGATTTCCACCTTGCCGAACTGCCGCATCTTCTTCTTGCCCGCCTTCTGCTTCTCCAGCAGCTTGCGCTTGCGGGTCACGTCGCCGCCGTAGCACTTGGCGGTGACGTCCTTGCGCATCGCGCGCACCGTCTCGCGCGCGATGATCTTGCCGCCGATCGCCGCCTGCACGGGGATCACGAACATGTGCTGCGGGATCAGGTCCTTCAGCTTCTCCACCATCGCACGCCCCCGCCCCTCCGCGCGGTCGCGGTGGACCAGCATGGAGAGCGCGTCCACCGGTTCGGCGTTGACCAGGATGTTCATGCGCACGAGGTCGCCGGCGCGGTAGTCGGTGATGGCGTAGTCGAAGGACGCGTAACCCTTCGAGATCGACTTCAACCGATCGTAGAAGTCGAACACGACTTCGTTCAACGGCAGGTCGTAGACGGCCATCGCGCGGGTGCCGACGTAGTTCAGGTCGGCCTGCACGCCGCGCCGCTCCTGGCACAGCTTCAACACGGCGCCGAGGTAGTCGTCGGGGGTGAGGATGGTGGCGCGGATCCACGGCTCCTCGATGGTCGCGATCTGCGTCGGGTCCGGCATGTCGGCGGGGTTGTGCAGCTCGATCTCGTCGCCGTCGCGCAGCTTCATGCGGTAGACGACGGAGGGCGCGGTGGCGATGAGGTCGAGGTTGAACTCGCGCTCCAGCCGCTCCTGGATGATCTCGAGGTGGAGCAGGCCCAAGAATCCGCAACGGAAGCCGAAGCCGAGCGCGGCGGAACTCTCCATCTCGAAGGAGAACGACGCGTCGTTCAAGCGCAGCCGGCCCATCGCCGCGCGCAGATCCTCGAATTCGGCCGCATCGACGGGGAACAGGCCGCAGAACACGACGGGTTGCGCCGGCTTGAAGCCCGGCAGCGCCACGAGGCAGGGGCGACGCTCCTCCGTGATGGTGTCGCCGACGCGGGTGTCGGCCACCTGCTTGATCTGCGCGGTGATGAAGCCCATCTCGCCCGGGCCGAGCGCGGTGGCGTCCTTCATCTTCGGCGTGAACACGCCGAGGCGGTCGACCTCGTAGCGGGCGTCCGCGGCCATCATCTTGACCTTCGTGCCCTTGCGCAGCACCCCGTCGATCACCCGCACCAGCACCACCACGCCGAGGTAGGCGTCGTACCAGGAGTCGACGAGCAGCGCCTTCAGCGGCGCCTGCGCGTCGCCCTTGGGCGCCGGCAGACGGGCGACGATCGCCTCCAGCACGAGGTCGATGCCGAGGCCGGTCTTGGCCGAGATCGGCACGGCGTCGGAGGCATCGATGCCGATCACGTCCTCGATCTGTTCCTTGACGCGCTCGGGCTCGGCGGCAGGCAGGTCGATCTTGTTCAGCACGGGCACGATCTCGTGGCCGGCGTCGATGGCGGCGTAAACGTTCGCCAGCGTCTGCGCCTCGACGCCCTGCGACGCGTCGACGACGAGGAGCGAGCCCTCGCAGGCGGCGAGCGAGCGCGACACCTCGTAGCCGAAGTCGACGTGGCCGGGCGTGTCCATCAGGTTGAGGATGTAGGTTTCGCCGTCCTGCGCCCGGTACTCCAGCCGCACGGTCTGCGCCTTGATGGTGATGCCGCGCTCGCGCTCGATGTCCATGT
>CAXTFM010000067.1:0-17220 GCA_964243435.1 uncultured Beijerinckiaceae bacterium | reverse complement strand
GGAAGGCGTTGGCGGAGCCTCGCTGGTAACCGGGATCGTGCTTGCCGTAGACACGTTCGACCATGGCTTCCGACATGCCGGTGAAGCCCGCCACGTCGAAGCTCGTCTTGCCAGCCTGCTTCAACCAAGTCACGCAGGTGTGCCGCAAGGTGTGCGGTGTCGGATTGCCTTGGATGCCGGCGAGCGTGACAGCCTGCTTCCACGCCGTCTTGATCGAGGCCACTGGCTCACCCTGCCATTGACCACGAACTGCGCGATGACGTCCGTGTCTCGCCAGCGTCGGACATGCGCAGCAATGCGGTCACCAAGCCTGGACGTCGGCGACCTCTTGTTCTCCGCCTCTTCGACGTCCTCGGGTAGGCGATGGTAGGGCCTAGCGTCGAGATCGAGGAACGCCCGGCCGGACGCTGCGTAGGGCGAGGCGCGCAGGATCGGCGTGGTGCGCGAGCCAGTGTAGACGCCCATGAGGATAAAGCGGGCGAGGTGGCGCAGGTCGTGGAAGCTGCGGCTGGAGACGACCTCTGTCCCTTGCGCGCGCCGCGGGGCGGCACCTGCCGGCGTGTGTGGCGCCAGCACACCCACAGCCACCGGGCCACCTCGTCGCGTGTCAGGTACTTCGTCCGCGGCTTGCCCTTGGCCGGCAACGGCACTTCGATGTAGCCGCTGTGCAGGTCGCGCCGGGCAACTCGGATTGAGGGCGCCGCACCTGTGGCAATCGCGGACCCGTGATGCGGGTCTGGCCGGCAGGCATGGACGCGACCGCAATCGCGCACCTCAACGAGGACGTCGCCGCGCCCAACCCCGGACGCAGGCCGGCGAACCGTTCAGCGCATCGCAAGGTGGGCGGGGAAGCGGCCGATGACCCTTCCCGGCGGTGATTGACGACTTCCGGGCGGGATGTCCGTCGGTCGCCTCGCCCGACAGGCCACCCGAGCGACGGGAAATTGAAAAAACGTCATCGACGGGCCGCCCGGCGATCCGCGCTCGCGTCCGCGGTCCACAATCGGGGAACGGGCGATTCGCGCCGCGAACCGCCGCCAGGATGCGAGGACGCAAGCCCATGACAGACGTGATCCAGATCGCCACCGCGACAGCGGGGCTCCCGTTCCGGCGCCCCTGCGGGAAGCCCGAATACAACTTCGCGCGCTGCAGCCTGTCGATGCCGGCCGCAGCGGCCGAAGCGGTCCACCGATCCTACCATGACGCGGTGAAATCCAGCCTCCTCGAGCTTTGGACCGGCATCCCGGAAGGGTTGGTCAAAAGCGCGAAGGGGCGCGGCATCCTACAGGACTGCTCGCCTCCTGCGCCGGGCACGTCCGCATCTTGATCGCGGACAAACGGATCGACCTGTTCCGCCTCCTCTAAGGCCACGTCTACGCCGAGCTCGATGCGCGCTGCTCGGTCCTTGTGCAAAACCGATTTCGATCTTGGGCCGTGCTGACGCTCTACGAAAGGAGCCTCGGCTACAGCTTCGAGTCCCCCGCGCCGCTGGAGGAGCTGGTCGAGACCATGGAGCGGTACTGCCGCGATTGGGACAGCTCGGAGGCGTCCACCCTGTTCTCAAGCTTCGAGAACGACACGTCCTCGATGTACCGCGGTCGTCTCCAGAAACTCGGCGGCGAACTGAACCGGGAGTTCGGGCCGGCGGAGCCCGTCATGTCCGCCGGGCAGGTCGGCCTGACACGCGACCTCCTCCTCCGCTCCCTGGCCGTCCACATCCGGGCGTGGGACCGGCACGGCACCTTCCCGAAGGTCGTCACGGAAGACTGCGAGCCCGGGCGCAAGCTCGAGTGGGAGACGCGCAAGTCCGGCTGCGTCGGCTCGGAACTCGAGCGGATGGGGACGATCGCAAGGCCCGTCCGGCGCGACGACGAGGAGAGCGCCAACGTCACCCTCGCTTCCCTCATCGCGGAGACCGCCTTCGCCTGCTGCGGCCTCGAGTGGGATGGGAGTCACAATGTGAACCCGCTGCCGCCCGAGGACACCGCCGCGTTGCGCCAATTCCTTAAAAAGGCATGGGTCGGCGCCCGCCAGCTTACCTCCTGGAAGCTGTCCGAGCGCCTTTGGGAGCTGGAGCGCACGAACGCGCCGCTCCTCAGGGCGCTGATGCTCCGCGACGACAGCCTGCGGGACGCGCTGGCCGACCTGCACGGGCCTATGGAAGCCCGATCGACGTCAAGTCCTATGCTGGTCGGCTCCATGAACCTGCGCAGGACCGCGGCATGGTCCTCCGCTACACCGCCCATCCGAGGACGGCAGGCCAGTCGCGCTCGAACGCGGCGATCGCGCCACGGGGCGTTCCCACCATGTGCCCTGCAGGCTCGTGTCCGCACGCGACGAACGGCGTTCCGACGCCGCACCGAACCACGGCCGGCATAGCGCTTAAATCGCTCGCACGGACCTCGATCGGCTCAGGACCCTTCCGGCACGCGTTGCGCCCGGAAGCGTCTCGTGGGGCGACCAGCGAGGTTGGGGTTGTTGGCTACGCCACCATTGGGACCGTCGCGACGAACGGCTCCGGCTGCGCCCTGCACACTCCTCGATCCGTGGAAGTCGTCGACGGCGTCGGTGGAAGTCGGCGGACGCGCCCCCGCTTCCAACCATCAGGGCAACTGAGCATCGGGCCTCGGGCCGGTCTTTGTTCGACCGGGTGCCGCGGCGCTGCCGCACGTCTCCGCTCCTCCTCGCGTGGCCGGGGATGTTTCCACGAAGAACCTCGGCGAGGGCTACGTCTTGTCGAGCGATCGAAGCCCGCCCGGGAACGGAACCCGAATGCTTTTTCTGAATGGGCAGCCCGACGATCCTGAATGGCCCACTCGGTGGTCCGCTAAACCGTTGTAGTCGCTGGAGCGGGTGAAGGGAATCGAACCCTCGTATTCAGCTTGGAAGGCTGCTGCTCTACCATTGAGCTACACCCGCGCGCACGCTTTATGCAGCAGTTCCCGCCGCGCGTGAAGGGGCGGTTTGGGCTCGAAGGCGCGCGAACAACTCGTCGAAATGCTGCTCGGGAGGCGAGCGTGGGAGCGTGGCGACGGGGGCGACGCAGAAGCGGCGCAGCGTTCGCGCCGTCGCGTCCAGCGGCACCGTGCTGCCGGCCGACTCGTTCAAGACGATCAGCACCGGCACGATCCCGCACAACGAAAGGGCGGCGACGGCGGTCAGGCAATGGCTGATGGCGCCGAGCGCCGACCCCGTGACCAGCAGCACGGGCAGGCCGAGGACGGCCATGACGTCGAGAACCGTATGGCGGCCATCGAGCGGCACCATGACGCCGCCGACGCCCTCGATGAGCGTGAAGGCATCGCCGGCGACCGCCGCACGGCAGGCGGCGATCACGGCGGCAAGCTCGATTGCGCGTCCCTCCGCAGCCGCCGCCATGTCCGGCGACAGGGGTGCGGCGAACCGCCAGGGCGAGATGGCGGCGAGATCGCTCAGCGGCAGGCCGAGGGCGGCGAGCAGCACGCCGGCATCGCTGCGCGCCGCATCCGCCGGATCGAAGCCGCTGAGCACGGGTTTCAACGCGCCCATCGCGCGACCCGCCCGCCGCCCGGCGCGCAGCAGCCCGGCGGTCACGAAGGTCTTGCCGACCTCCGTGCCCGTTGCCGTCACGAACAGGCCGGCCACGCCATTGCCTCCGCGAAGGGAAGCGCCGCCCGTACCGGGGGGAGGACGCGCAGGGTCGCGGCAAGCCGCGCCACGTCGCGGTCGGCGTGCCGTGCGCTGAAGGCGAAGCGCAGGCGCGCGGTGCCGGGCGGCACGGTCGGCGGGCGGATGGCGGCGACGAGGAAACCGGCCTCGGCCAGCGCCGCCGAAGCTGCGAGCGCCGCTTCCGGCGCCCCCAGCACGAGCGGCACGATCGGGCTTTGCGCCGGTGGAAGGCCGAGCGCTCGCGTGAACAGCCGCGCCTTGGCGAGCGGCGCGGCGACGAGGTCCGGCTCGACGTCGATGATGTCAAGCGCGGCGAGCGCCGCCGCCACCGTCGCCGGCGGCAGGCCCGTCGAGTAGACGAGCGGCCGCGCGCGCGTCTTCAACAGCGCCACCACCGGCTCGGACGCGCAGCAATAGCCGCCGTAGCCGCCGATCGCCTTGGACAGGGTGCCCATCTGCAGCGCGACGCCGGCACCATCATGCGCGGCGACGCCGAAGCCGTGGGCGTCGTCCGTCATCAGCCACGCGCCGTGCAGCCGTGCCAGCGTCGCGAGTGCCGCGAGCGGCGCGCGGTCGCCGTCCATGGAGAACACGGTTTCGGTCACGAGCAGCGCGTGACGGTGGTGGTCGCGCAGGTCGCCCAGCAGGGCGTCGGCATGGTCGGCGTCGTTGTGCCGGAAGCACGCGACGCGCGCCCCGGACAGGGCCGCGCCGGCGTGCAGGCAGGCATGGGCGAGTTCGTCCATCACCACCAGGTCGGCGGGGCCGACGAGCGCGCCGACGGTGCCGAGGTTGGCGAGGTAGCCCGAGCCGAAGACGCAGGCCGCCGCCGTGCCCTTCATCGCCGCGAGCTTGGCTTCGAGCGCGGCATAAAGGGGATGGTTGCCCGTCACCAGCCGCGACGCGCCGGCGCCGACGCCGTAGCGTTCGACCGCTGCGACCGCGGCGGCCTTGACCCGCGCATCGGTCGACAGGCCGAGGTAATCGTTGCAGGAGAAGGACACGAGGCGCCGCCCGTCGCGCGTCACGGCCGGAAAGGCGGCGCGCCCGGTCTCGGCGAGGTGGCGGCGCAGCGCACGCGCGTCCAGCGCGTCGAGCTTCGCGGCGGCGAAACGGTCAAGCGTCGACATCGGTCCTTCCACCGCGCCTCTCTGGCGCGGAACGGCGCGAAATGCAAAAAGCGACGGCGATGACGCAGGCCGTGACCGGTGACGACGCATGGATCGCGCAGGGTGCCGCGCACCTGTGGCGACCCTACTGCCAGATGAGGACCGCGGCGCCGGCGCTGCCGGTCGTCGCGACGCGGGGCTCGCGCCTGACCCTGGCCGACGGCCGCGTGCTGATCGACGGCATCGCGAGCTGGTGGACGGCGTGCCACGGCTACAATCACCCCCACATCGCCGATGCCGTCCGCGACCAGCTCGCCCGCATGCCGCACGTCATGTTCGGCGGCCTCGTCCACGAGGGCGCGGCACGTCTCGCCGCCCGCCTCGCCGCGCTGCTGCCGGGCGACCTCGACCGCGTGTTCTTCTCGGACTCCGGCTCCGTCGCGGTGGAGGTCGCGATGAAGATGGCGATCCAGTTCTTCCTCAACCGCGGCGTGCGCGGGCGCACCAAGATCCTGTCGTTCCGCGGCGGCTACCACGGCGACACGTTGGCGACCATGGCGGCGTGCGATCCCGACGAGGGCATGCACGCCCTGTTTCGCGGCGTGCTGCCGGAGGGTCTGATCGCCGAGCTGCCGCGCGACGAGGCCGGCGTCGCCGCGCTCGACGCGTTGCTCGCCCGTCACGGCGAGAGCATCGCCGCCATCCTGGTCGAACCGCTGGTCCAGGGCGCAGGCGGCATGCTGTTCCATGACGCCGCCGTGCTGGCGCACCTGCGCGCGGCGGCGGACCGGATCGGCTGCCTGCTGATCTTCGACGAAATCTTCACCGGTTTCGGGCGCACCGGCGCGCTGTTCGCCGGCGCGGGCGTCACCCCCGACATCGTGACCCTGTCCAAGGCGCTGACTGGCGGCACGATGGCGCTCGCCGCCACGGTGGCGTCGACCCGCGTGTTCGAGGGTTTCCTGTCGGACGATCCCGGCCACGCGCTGATGCACGGGCCGACCTTCATGGCCAATCCGCTGGCCTGCGCCGCCGCCAACGCCTCGCTCGACCTGTTCGCCAGCGAGCCGCGGCTCCAGCAGGCGCGGGCCATCGAGGCGGCGCTGCGCGCAGGTTTGGCGCCGCTCGCCGGGCACCCCGGCATTCGCGACGTGCGGGTGCGGGGGGCAATCGGGGTGATCGAGTTCGAACGGATCGCCGACCTCGACGCGCTGAAGGCACGCTTCGTCGAGGCCGGCGTGTGGGTGCGGCCGTTCCGCACCATCGTCTATCTCGCGCCGGCCCTCACCATTCCGGCGGACGAGTTGGCGACTTTGATCGACGCCTGCGTCAAGGTCGCCGCGCACCAATGAACGGGGCGCGACACGCGAAACGGGTGCGCCCTCGACGGGTCGGCCATCCTGCCGACGGTGCAGGGTCCGGCGTGGCCCTGGCTGCCGCCGGCGGCTATCCCTGCCGTTGCGTCGGCGGCCGTCGCGCGAGGTGGAGCACCGCGGCGAGAGCCGCCGCCGCGAGGTCGTCCTGCGACGGACGCCGGGTGCCGCCGCGCCACGTGCGCCGGCGGGGATGGGGGACGTGGATGAAGCCGACCTCGGCCGCGATCCCCATGGCGAGCGACCGGTACAGGACGGCGTTGCACAGGTAGTCGCCGGCATCGTGGGAGGCATGCGCCGCCGCTCCGGTCGCGCGCAAGGCCGCGAGGAGGCGTCGCGCGGGGTAGGTCGCCCGCAGGATCTGCGCACCGCCCGGCGCCAGCACCTGGTCCGGGCGGCGGCCGGCCGCATCGGGGTGCAAGGGCCCGGCGCGGTTCACCGCCCGTGTTTCGACGCTGACGCCGCGCCGGCGCCCGGCCACGCCGAGGTGAAGCACGACGTCCGGCCGGTGCGTGCCGGCCAGTTGCGCGAGCCGCGCTTGCAGCCCGCCGTATTCGACGGGCAGGGTGACGCAATGGAGATCGACGCCGAGACGGGCGAGGCGGGCGGCGTGGCGCGCGAGTTGCGCGATGATGCGCTGCGTCGGGTTGCGCGCCGCGCCGGGGAAGCCACCGAAGCCGGTGACGAGGATGGTGCGGCGCGTCGCATTGGAGCCGGGCATTGCGCCATTGTGGCCGCCCCGGCGCGGCCGTCAACGGGTGCGGCGCGCTGCGGGCTTACCCCGCACGGCGGGTGCGTCCCTTGAGCACGTTCGCCGACATCGAGCGCCGGAGGCAGGCCGCCCTCGCCGACCCGCATGCGGTGCCGTTGGAAGCCTATCGCGCGGCGCTGGCCGCCCGCCTCGGCGACGTGCCGCACGTCGATCCCCTCGACGGCGGCACCCTAGCCGCCTGCCTTCTCCTGCTCGAGACGCCGGGACCGCGGGGGAACGCCATCCGCTTCGTGTCGCGGGACAATCCGACCGCGACCGCACGCAACATCACGCGCTTCTGCGATGCCGCGAAGCTGGAGCGGCGCCGGATGGTGCTGTGGAACGCGGTGCCGTGGCTCATCCATGCGCCCGGCGCGCGCAACCGCGCCCCGCGCCGGGCCGAGATCGCCGCCGGCGTCGCTCTGCTGCCCTCGTTCCTCGACCTGCTTCCCTGCCTGCGCGTCGCCGTGCTCGCCGGCAGAAGCGCGGCCGCCGCGGCCCCGGTGCTGCGCGAAGCGCGACCGCAGCTGTCCGTGCTGTTCATGCCGCATCCAAGCCCCGTCTACGTCAACACCGCGCCGGGCATCGCACCCGGCATCGTCGCCACGCTGCGCCAAGCGGCGGCGCTGCTCGACGAGGGGCAACAAACGACGGTCCCGTGACGCCCGCCGGCAGAGCGGGCGCCCGGCGCGAAGTCGCACGGGACAAGAGCCGTGCCGGCATGCGGCAGGCACGGGAACCACTTGGCGGCCGGCCGATTTTTCAGGCAGATGGCATGGCGGCGCCTCGCCGGTGCCTTGGGCATCGGATCGGACAAGCGGCCGACCGACGATTGAAGGAAAAGGAGACACCATGTTCCCCACCCGACGCATGACCGCCTGCGTGGCCCTCGCCCTCGGCTTGGCGACGACGATGACGCTGGCGCAAACCACCGAAGCGTCCGCGAAGCGCCCGCACCGCATGCGCATGGCCAAGCTGCGGCCGGCCCATCAGCGTCCCGATTACATCGGCGCGCCCGGCTTCGCCGGCGGCGGCCCGGTCAGCTCCGGCCCGGTGGCGGCCAACACCCCCGGCCTGCTCGGCGGCGGCGGACTGCTCGGCGCGGGTGTGCTTCCGCAAAGCAACCTGTTCTACGGCGTTCCAGTCGTCGGTGACATCGGCCTCTGAGCCGCCCGTCGTCCACGAAGCCCAGGGCGCGGGCGTTTACGTCCGCGCCTTCTTTCCATGCCGAATTGGCGGTATGCCTCGCGCGTTCGCCTCTTTCCTCGGCACGGCGCTTGCTCGGCGCCACTGCCGGGATGGCATGCGTCATCCCCGGCCGCCTCGCCGATGAACCGTGAAGGATCCCGATGTTCCGCTCGAAACTCCCGCTCCTCACGGGTGCCACGCTCGCATTCGCCGCATTGACCACGGTGAGCTGCGTGCAGCCCGCTGCCGCCAAGCGGCACCGGTATGCTGCGCGCGTGCGTCTGGTTCCGGCGCACCAACGAGCAGATTACCGCGGCGCGCCCGGCTTCGCCGGTGGCGGTCCCGGCCCTGTGCTGCCTGCACTGATCGATCCGGCGATCGGGCCGCCCGGCGGCGACACGGCCCTCTTCGCCGGTCTCGCCCCGCCGCCTTCGAACGGCGGCCTGCTGGGCGGCGGCGGCTTCCTGGGTACCGGCGCGTTGCCGCAAACGGGCGTCCTCACCGGCGTCCCGATAATCGGCGCCTTCGGTTTCTGACGACCGCGTCCAGCCGCGGTCCGCGCTAGGCGACGGCTACTGTTTGTAGCCGTCGATCGTGAATCGTCATTGTGCGACCGCCTCCCGACGCATGAACGGCTTCCCTCAGTCAAGGGAAGCCGTTCATGCGTCGGGAGGCTGCTTTCAGGCAGTCGCCCGCTTTGCGGCATAGCGGGAAGGGCGTCGGGTCAGTGCGCGTGGGCGCCGAGTGCGCCGATGCCCGTCTCGGACCGCACGTACTGCGCGTCGAAGGCGGCCTGCTCACGCCGGGCGCGCGCGCTCTTGTCCAGCAGCGAGAACGCGATGATCCCGATGAAGGCGATCGGCATGGAGAAGATGGCGGGGTTGTCGTAGGGGAACAGCGCCGTCTTGAAGCCGAGCGAGGTCACCCAGAACGCCTTGCTGAAGATCACCATCAGCACGGAGGTGACAAGCCCCGCCCCGCCGCCGACGAGGGCGCCGAGCGTCGTCGTTCCCCGCCACAGCATGGACATGACGAGCACGGGGAAGTTGCAGCTCGCCGCCACCGCGAAGGCTAGGCCCACCATGAAGGCGACGTTCTGGTTTTCGAACACGTAGCCGAGGCCGATCGACAGGATGCCGATGACCACGGCGGAGATCTTCGAGATGTTGACCTCGGTCCGTTCCGTCGAGCGCCCGCGGGCGATGACGTTGGCGTACAGGTCGTGGCTCACCGCCGACGCGGCGGCCAGGGTCAGTCCGGCGACCACCGCGAGGATGGTCGCGAAGGCGACGGCGGCGATGAATCCGAACAGCAGGTTCCCGCCGACCGCCTGACTGAGGTCGACCGCGGCCATGTTGGTCGAGCCGACGAGATCCTTGATCTTGTCGTAGGTGCCGTTGGCGCCGACCTTGAAGTAGGTCGGGTCGTTCATCAAAAACACGATGGCGCCGAAGCCGATGATGAAGGTCAGGATGTAGAAGTACCCGATGAAGCCCGTCGCGTAGAGCACCGACTTGCGGGCAGCCTGCGCGTCGCTCACCGTGAAGAAGCGCATCAGGATGTGTGGAAGGCCGGCGGTGCCGAACATCAGCGCCAAACCAAGCGAGACGGCGGACACGGGGTCGCTGACGAACCCGCCCGGTCCCATGATCTTGATCCCTTTGGGGTGCTGCTTGATCGCGTCGGCGAACAGCGCGTCGGGGCTGAACCCGTACTTGACCAGCACCAGCACCGCCATCACGGAGGCGCCGAACAGCAGCAGGCCGGCCTTGATGATCTGCACCCAGGTGGTCGCCTTCATGCCGCCGAAGGCGACGTACACGATCATCAGGATGCCGACGATCACGATGGCGTAAAGGTAGGGCAGCCCGAACAGCAGCTGGATCAGCTTGCCCGCGCCGACCATCTGGGCGATCAGATAGAAGGCGACGACGACGAGCGTGCCGCAGGCGGCCAGGACGCGGACCGGCGTTTGCGCCAGCCGGAACGAGGCCACGTCGGCGAAGGTGAACTTGCCGAGGTTGCGTAGCCGTTCCGCGATCATGAACAGCACGATCGGCCAGCCGACCATGAAGCCGATGGAATAGATCAGCCCGTCGAAGCCCGAGGAGTAGACGAGCCCCGAAATGCCGAGGAACGAGGCCGCCGACATGTAGTCGCCGGCGATGGCGAGTCCGTTCTGCAGCCCGGTGATGCCGCCGCCGGCCGCGTAGAAGTCCGCGGCGGACTTGGTGCCCATCGCCGCGCGGTAGGTGATGTACAGCGTCAGCGCGACGAACAGGAAGAAGATGACGATGGCGGCGATGTTGAGCGGCTGCTGGTCGACGTGGCCGGACACGCTTCCGGCGGCGCGCGCGATGCCGCCGCCGACGGTGCTCAGCGCAACCGCCGAGGCGAGCGCGACGGGGATGCGCCTCATTGCCCGACCTCCTCGCGCAGCGCCCGCGTCATCGCATCGAACTTGGTGTTGGCGACGGCGACGTAGATCGCGACGAGGATGAAGGCCGAGAGGAGCACACCGAGGCCGATGACGAGGCCGAGCGAGGTCACGTTTCCGACCGCGGCTTGCGCGAGCTGGCCCTTGTCGAACGCGACGAGGAGGATGAAGCCGTAATAAACCACGAGCATCACCACCGTCAGCGCCAGGCCAAGCGTCGCGCGGGCACGGACCAGGGCGCGGAAGCGCGGGTTGGCCAGCATGGCTTGCGTATTTGAGGCAGCCAGCATGGCCTCGTTGTTCTGGATGTTCACCGTTTCCTCCGTCGTCGCGTGAGCGACTGTTCTATTTTGACCCGGCTGTCCCGGTTTGTTCGTTGTCCGGCTCGGCAGCCAACCGGATGGTATGTTTCACCTCGTGAAGCGGCGCCGTTTCGCGAGGTGACATCGCCCTTGAACGACCGAGGCCCCCCGGCATCGATGGGCATCCACGGACCGCCGCATCTCGGGTGGCGCGCTGCCTCGTTGCCTCGCGCAACAACCTTTCGCCGCCACGTCCGCGGCCCGTTTCCTGCTCGGATCGTTCCGCCACCGCCCGCGCGCATTCGATCGGTTTCAGAATGCGACAGCCGGGCGACGACGAGGGACGCGACGAAAGTCGGTTGTTCGCGACCCTTACAGAAGCGCACCCGCCGCGTCGATGGAGTTGCCATGTGTCGTTCGTCTAGGATCGCGTCCTGCCTGGTCGGAACCGCCCTGCTGGCGACGGCGACCGGGTCGGGCCATGCCGGACTCGTCGGGGGCGGCGTGCGGCAGCCGAGGTCCCTCGCCGCGGCAGCGGGCCCGCTGGTGCTCGCGCAGAACAACATCGGCGGCGCGGAGGATGCGGCGACAATGCCCGGCTTCGGCGCCCCCATCGCGCCGGCGCGACCGCTCGGCTTCCCCCCATCCCCGTTCGTTCCGCCTCCGTTCGCGTCCGGCGGAGCTTTCGCCCCGCCGCGCTGTCCGCTGATCATCGAGGTCGGCCGCGGCCTGAAGCGGGCCGCGCGCAGCCGCGTGATCTCCGGCCGTCCGACCTGCGTCTGAGTGCCGGTTCGGTCGGCCATGCCGGTCATGGCTCGAACGACGGATCGGCGCGCGGGAGCGCCGGGCGATGACGCGGTGCTGGACGATCGCATCCTGCCCTCCGCTCCGCCGTCGCGTGCCCGCTACATCTTTGCCGAGGGATGCCTCCGCCGAACGAGCGTTGACCGACCCTTGACGAAAGGATGAACAGCCGCCAAGTTTCCTTACGAGAAATGCTCGTTTGGAGTATAAGACATGCAGGCAGTTGGGAGCACGGGCGCCGATACCGGCAGCTTGGCGCGTACCGCCGGCCTTTACGACCGGGTCAGCCGCTTCATACCCCGCTTCGAGTGGCCGGCCTATGCCGGGGACGTCGACGCCATCCAGCGCTTGAAGCGCGAGCGCAACGCCGTGATCCTGGCGCACAACTATCAAACGCCCGAGATCTTCCATTGCGTGGCCGACCTCGTCGGCGACAGCCTCGCCCTCGCCCGCATGGCGCAGGACAGCGACGCCGATGTGATCGTGCTCGCCGGCGTGCATTTCATGGCGGAAACGGCGAAGCTGCTGAACCCGTCGCGCACCGTGCTGATCTCCGACACCAGCGCCGGCTGCTCGCTCGCCGAGTCGATCACCGCCGCCGACGTGCGGGCGTTGAAGGCCCTCCATCCCGGCGTCCCCGTGGTGGTCTACGTCAACACCTCCGCCGCCGTGAAGGCCGAGTGCGACATCTGCTGCACCTCGGGCAATGCCGTGAAGGTGGTGGAAAGCCTGGGCGTGCCCAAGGTCATCATGATCCCCGACGAGTACCTCGCGCAGAACATCGGCAAGCAGACCGGGGTCGAGATGATCACCTGGCCCGGGCACTGCGAGGTCCACGAGAAGTTCACGCCCGCCGACGTCGCCGAATTCCGCGACGCCCATCCCGGCGTGGTGGTGCTGGCCCATCCCGAATGCCCGCCCGACGTCGTCGCCGTGTCCGACTTCGCCGGCTCCACCGCCGCGATGGTGGACTACGTCGCGACCAAGAAGCCTCCCAAGGTGATGCTGCTGACGGAATGCTCCATGTCGGACAACGTCGCCGTACAGCACCCCGAGCTCGACTTCGTGCGGCCGTGCAACCTGTGCCCGCACATGAAGCGCATCACGCTCGGCAACATCCGACGCTCGCTCGAAACCATGACGCACGAGGTTACCATCGACCCGGCGGTCGCCGTGCGTGCGCGGCGCGCGGTCGAGCGCATGCTCGCCGTCAAGTAGGAGATCACCCCATGTCCGACGTGCTCGACCGGCCGGTGATCGTCGGCGCCGGCCTTGCCGGCCTGATGACGGCCCTGCACCTCGCCCCCCTGGCGACGGTGGTGCTGTCGTCGGCAGCGCTCGGCGCGGAAGCCTCCAGCGCCTGGGCGCAGGGCGGCGTCGCGGCGAGCGTCGGACCCGACGATGCGCCGGCGCTGCACCTCGCCGACACGCTCGGCGCGGGTGGCGGCCTGGTCGACGCCGGCGCGGCGGAACGCATCCTCGGCGAGGCGTCGCGCGCCATCGCCGGCCTTGTCGCCATGGGTGCGCGCTTCGACCGCGACGGCGCGGGCAAGCTTAAGCTCGGGCTTGAAGCGGCGCATAACCGTCGCCGCATCGTCCACGCCGCCGGCGATGCCACGGGGCGCGAGATCATGCGCGCGGTGGTCGCCGCCGTGCGCGCCTGCCCGTCGATCACCGTGCTGGAGGGTGTCGCGGCACGCCGCCTCGTGATGCGCGACGGGCGCATCGTCGGCGTGCTCGCGGCGCGGGGTGACGCGCCCCTGTACCTCCCGGCGAGCCGTGTGGTGATCGCCACCGGCGGCATCGGCGGCCTCTTTGCCCAGAGCACCAACCCGGCCGGCTGCTTCGGCAGCGGCTTGGCCTTGGCCGCCCGCGCCGGTGCGGCACTGAGCGACCTCGAATTCGTGCAGTTCCACCCGACGGCGCTGGACATGCCGGGCACGCCCGTGGCGCTGGTCAGCGAGGCGGTGCGTGGCGAAGGCGCCACCCTCGTCGACGAGACCGGTCGTCGTTTCATGACCGAGGTGCCGGGACGCGAGCTGGCGCCCCGCGACGTCGTCGCCCGCGCCATCTGGGCGGAGTGCCAGGCCGGCCACCAGGTTTATCTCGACACGCGCGGCCTCGTGGCCGAGGGCTTCGCCACGCGTTTCCCCACCATCGCCGCCGCCTGCCATGCCCACGGCATCGACCCCGACCGCGAGCCGATCCCCGTGCGCCCGGTCGAGCACTACCACATGGGCGGCATCCTGGTGAACGCGAACGGGCGCAGCACGCTTGGCGGATTGTGGGCCTGCGGCGAGGCGGCGCGCACCGGCCTCCACGGCGCCAACCGCTTGGCCAGCAACTCGCTGCTCGAAGCCATGGTGTGCGCGGAAACCGTAGCGGCCGACGTCGCCGCGGCGCCGGTCGCCCCCGTCCTGCCCGCCTCCACCGCAATGGCGCTGCCGCCCGCCCCCGATCCGGCGCCGGTCCGCTCGCTCGTCTCGGCGACGCTCGGCGTGCTCCGCGACCGGGCGGGGCTCCTCGCCGGCATCGAGCGGCTGCTGCCGCTCGCCCGGGCGGATGGTCCGCAGGCCGACCCGGCCCTTGTCGCGCTGATGATCGCCGTCGCCGCACTGGAGCGGCGGGAAAGCCGTGGCGGCCATTGCCGCACGGACTGGACGCAGGCCGACCCCTCGCAGGCTACCTCGCGCGCCTTCACCCTTGCCGAGGCGCTGCGCCGCGCCGTGCGTGCCACCGCGCGGGTGCCGGCATGACGGAGCGGCGCATCCCGTCCCTGCCGGACGTGATGCTGGAGCCGCTGGTGCGGGCGGCGCTACTTGAGGACCTGGGGCGTGCCGGGGACCTCACCACCGACGCCATCGTGCCGGCGGAGGCGCGGGCGCGCCTCACCATCCGCGCACGACAGCCCGGCACGCTGGCCGGCATCGACCTCGCCCGCCTCGCCTTCCGCCTGATCGATCCGGCAATCACGCTCCGCGTCGACAAGCCCGACGGCAGCGCGCTCAGGCCGGGCGATGTCGTCGGCATGCTGGAAGGGCCCGCGCGCGGGCTGCTCACGGCGGAGCGCACCGCGCTGAACTTCGTGTGCCGCCTGAGCGGCATCGCCAGCGTCACCGCTGCCATCGCCACCGCCATCCGGCACACAAGGGCGCAGGTCGTCGACACGCGCAAGACCACGCCGGGCCTGCGTGCGATCGAGAAGTATGCCGTGCGCGTCGGCGGCGGCGGCAACCATCGTTTCGGTCTCGACGATGCCGTGCTGATCAAGGACAACCACGTCGCAATCGCCGGCGGCATTCGCCCGGCGATTGAGCGCGCCAAAGCCGGCGTCGGCCATCTCGTGAAGATCGAGGTCGAGGTGGATACGCTGGCGCAGCTGCGCGAGGCGCTGGATGTCGGGGTCGACGCCGTGCTCCTCGACAACATGGCGCCGCCGATGCTCGCGGAAGCGGTCGCCATGGTCGACGGGCGCGCCCTCACCGAGGCGTCGGGCCGCGTCACGCCCGAGACCGCGCCGGCAATCGCCGAGGCCGGCGTCGATCTCATCTCGGTCGGTTGGATCACCCACAGCGCGCCGGTGCTCGACCTTGGCCTCGACTTCGAGCCCGACTGACGGACACTTCCCCCGCCTGGCCTCGCGCGTTACGCTTGGCCGTGGGAGACACGTTGCGCCATGAGCACCTATGAGGAGGGCAAGCCGCATAGCACGGGGCCAGCGCTCGGCTTCGCGTCACTGTCCTTCGAGAAATGCGAGCATTGGGTCACGGTCGGCATCGGATTGGTTCTCATCTGCGCGACGCTGCTGCTGCTTGGAGGGTCGCTGGCAGAACTATGGAACAACCTGAAGCAGTGGCCTGAAACAAGCTCCATCTTCATGGTCGTCGACAAGCTGTTGTTCGTGCTGATGCTCGTCGAGATCCTGCATACGGTACGGGCGTCGATCCAGTCGCACCGACTGGAGGTCGAACCCTTCCTCATCGTCGGCCTGATCGCCAGCGTGCGGCGCATGCTGATCGTGACGGTGGAAGCGTCCTCGAGTGAAGCCGCCAACCATCCCAGGGAACCGTTCGACCATTCAATGATCGAACTCGGCGTGCTCGGCGGCCTGATCCTCGTGCTGATCGTCTCGATCTACCTTGCCCGACGCAGTCAGCGCTACCTCACCGAAACGCCCGACGCGGTCTGACCAACGGTTCTCAGAGGTGTGCGTCGTCGCGGCGACGAGCATCCTGCCTGGACCGCACGCGGACAGGCACGAGCACGCGCGTATCGGCCGCGCGCTTCAGGCCGGCGATGGACAGGGTGGCGAGGGCAAGGATCAAAACGAAAATCATGGCCGGACTCCGGACGTGAGGAGAAGATTGCTGTCCACTACGTGGTGACCCGTATGCGTCACGGCTACTGCCTGCGCGCATGTCTGCCCTGCTCGACGTTGTCGCAAGGGCGCGTGCCCGCGCAAGGTCAAGGACGCGCCAGGGGCAAGATGCTGAGCGAGCGCACGCCCTGCGCCCCATGGATCAGGACGCCCTCGATATCGGCGGTCGCCGACGGCCCGGTGTGGAACACCGTGTAGCGCGCCCGCGCGAACTCCGGCCGGAGGTAGGCGCGGTGGATGTTGCTCACGACGTCGGCCGGGTCGAGCAACACCACGAGGTGCTGGGCGAGGTAGCCCAGGGTGTTGACGCCAAGTTCGGCCTCGGTGAGGGCGACCGAACCGGTTTCCGCCACGCCGAAGGCGGCGCGCACCACCGCGACATCGACGTCGGCGAGCGAGGCCGGCGCAGCATCGGCATCGAGACGATGCGTGCCGGCGACTTCCGGAACGAGTGAGACCACCCGGGACGCGCCCTCGCACTTGGCGCGTACCGCGGCGACCGGGTCGCCCGGCGCCGTGTCGAGCACGGTGCCGCCCATGGAGCGGAACGCTTGAAGGAAGCGGCCGAGCAGGTCGTCGCGCCGATCCTCGTCGAAGAAGGGCACCTCCGGCATCGGGCGCGGCGCCGGCCTGTTCGCACGGATGGCGGAAAGGATGGCGTCGCGACCGCTCAAGATTCCGCCTCCCCCGACGCGTCGGCGGCGCCCTTGACCGCTGCCTTGCCCGGTGCCCCGGCCTGCTTCTTGGCCCGGTTCTTGGCCCACCACAGGTGGAAGCTTTGCCGTGGCGCGGCGGGGTTTTCGCGACCCTTGCCCCAGGCGTTGAGACGACTGTAGGTGGCGAAGCGCGGCAGGTGCTCCAACGCGCCGTCGGCGGTGGCGATAGCGCGCCGGTACAGCCTGGGGCTTCCCAGCACGACGCCGGCCGCCTGCATCGCCGTCTTCTTGGCGAAGGGCACCTCGTGCTCCTTCGCCATCACCTCGCGCCAGCTGTAGATCTGCTCGTGGAGGTTGATCTTCACCGGGCACACGTTGGTGCAGGAGCCGTTCAGCGTCGAGGCGAAGGGCAGGTTGGAGAATTTGCGCTTGTCGAAGCTCGGGTCGATCACGAGGCCGAGCGGTCCCGTGTAGGTGAAGCCGTAGGAAAGTCCACCCGAGCGCCGGTACACCGGGCAGGTGTTCATGCAGGCGCCGCAGCGGATGCACTTCAGCGAGGTCCAGAACTTCTCCA
>CAXTFM010000066.1:7858-17226 GCA_964243435.1 uncultured Beijerinckiaceae bacterium | reverse complement strand
GCGCCACCTCGCGCAGCGCGGCGGCCTCGCCGCGCTCCGCCTCGCGCCGCTGCTCGGCCGCCTGCACCGCGCGCACCAGCAGGCCGCCGACCACCGCCGCCCGCGGCACCAGGCGCAGGGTCGGCTGCGGGGCGGCGAGGTGCCAGGGGCGCGCCAGCGGCCACAGCTTGAGGTAGGGCATGCGGTTGTCGCCCTTCAGCACCAGGGCGAGGTCGCCGCAATGGTCGCGGCGCACCGCCACCGCCACGCCGGCGACCTGGGCGTAGGGCAGCGACAGCGTCGCCGGCATGGCGATGCCGTAGTTCAGCACCACCCGGCGGTCGGTGATGGTGTAGCGCGTCGCGCGTGCGGTGAGCAGGGCGAGCGCGCCGAGGATGGCCAGCGCCACCACCGCGATCGCGGCGAGCGGCACGCTGTCGTGGACGGCGCGGGCGAGCGGCAGCGCCTTGCGCCAAGCCTGGAAGGCGTCGAGGGCGAACAGCGCGGCGAAGTAGGCGCTCACCGTTCCCAGGTGGAAGACGTGGCGGGCGACGGCGCCCGCGCGGGGCGACCCGCGCCACACGATGGCCTCGCCCGGCGCGAGGCGGTTGCCGCGATGGATCTCGTGCTCGCTCACAGCAGGGCCTCCTTGTAGGGGGCGGAGTAGATGTAGCCGCCGGCGAAGAAGCCGTTGACGATGTCTTCCTCGCGCGCGGTGATCACCGTCGGCTCCGTGGTGACGGGGATCTTGGGAAACTGCCGCGCCTCGATGGCGTCGACCTTGAGGTACGAGGTGTTGCGCCGGATCACGACGTAGAAGATCGGCACCAGGCGCCGCCCGCCGCCGCCGTCGAGCTCGACCTCCAGGTAGCGCAGGATCTTGGAGCCCTTGTCGACCCACAGGTCGACGCACACGCCGGCGTCCTTCATGTCGGACCCGAGCACGCGCCGCCCGCGCGGCTCCATGTCGGGGTCGCGGTTGGTGTAGTCGGTCGCGATGCGCAGCGGCTGGAGCTGCGGCGTGCCGTCCATCGTGCGCAGCGGCCTGTTGGAGCGCAGGGTGTAGGAGCCCGGCCCGATGCCGGCGGTGAGCGGGTCGCCGACGGGGTACAGCGCCGCGCCGTGGTGGTGCTCGCGCTGCCGCGCGGGGAGGTCGCGGCGGGCGTACTCCTTGGGCAGCGTCGAGGTGGTGCCGTCCATCAGGTGGTAGGTCTTCGGCGGCGGCACGTTGGGGTAGCCGACGATGCCGTGGCCGAGGGTCGGGATCTCCTCCTCCAGGGGGTAGCCTTCGCGCTTGTCCTCGCGGTGCAGGTAGTACACCAGCCCGAAGAAGAAGAGCACGAAGGCGGCGACGAGGACTTGCGCCAGGTCGATCTGGATGGTGGCGGCGCCGATCATTGCGGGGATCCCACGGGATTGGCGGCGGGGTTGTCGGGATGGGTGAGGGCGGCGTCGACCAGCCTTTCGTTGGCGGCGGAGTTGCCCGAAGGGTCGTCCATCGGCGAGGGCGGGTCGGTGCCGACGAGCCCGGGGTAGTCCTTGAGCATGTTGGCGCCGTTCATCGGTTTGGGCAGGCGGTAGTGGCAGGTTTCGCAGGTGAGCAGCGCGTTGCCGGGCTGCTGGCCCTTCTCGCTCGCCGGGATCACCGGCACGCCCGTCTGGTGGGCGAGGTCGCGCTGCTGCGGGATGATCTTGGCGAAGGGGAGGAGGTAGTTGCGGTTGAGGTCGCGGATCAGGCGCAGCGAATAATAGCCGGTCCAGCGCATCGGGGTGGACTGCGCCCAGTCCTGGAAGGCGCGCGACGCGTGGCAGTAGCCGCAGTTGACGCCGATCTGCTGCGACATCTGCATCATCATCTCGTAGATGCGGGCGTTGACCACCTGGGCGGCGACGTCGTTGGTGCGCAGCGCGCTTTGCGAGATCGCCGCCACGGGGTTGTCCTGGAGGTAGTACTCGGCGTAGCCGGCGTCGGGGAAGAAGCCGTACACGGTGTCGGCCGACTCGCGCCACGCTTCGGACTTCGAGGCGAAGGTGTGCTCGGGCTTGGGCACCTGCGGCCACCACACCTCCGCCGGCACGGGCTGGCCGCGGTGGCACTGGTAGCAGGTCACGCCCGACGGGTTGACGTGGCCGGCCCAGGCCGAGTTGATGTAGCGCGTCATCTCCATCATGCGCCGCGCCGCGAGCTTGGTCGCCTTCTCGTCGGACGCCCAGTTCTCCGTGTTGTGGCAGAAGGCGCAGCCCTGCTTGGGCGACACCCAGTTGGTGATCGCCTGCTGGAGGCGCATGAACTCTGCCGCGCTGACGTCGGTGAGCACCTTGACGTTCTTGAACTGCTCCGTCGCCCTGGGCCCGCCCTCGGCGGGCGCGGGCAGCGGCGGCGGCACGAAGCTGTTGACCGCCACCTTCTCGGCGCGCGACTCGAACTGCGTGTTGGACTGGCCGCGATAGGCCATCTGGGTGCCGGCGAACCAGGGGCGGTGCCAGTCCGGCACGCTTACGGCGAGGACGGCGGCGACGCCCGCGGCGGCGAACACGGCGGCGGTGGTGATCTTCATCGCGCCGGCACCACGATGTAGGGGAGCTTCTTGTCGATCGCGCCTTTCGGCACCGGCGGAAGCTGCCGGTAGATCGAGGGGTACTCCGGCGCGATGCCGTGCTTGATGCCCCACAGGTACCAGTTGTCGACCACCGTGCCGGTGATGAGGATGCCGATGCCCCCCGTGAGCGTGGTGAGGGCGGCGAACCACCAGGCCCAGCGGTGGATCGACTCGAAGGAAGCGTTGAAGCCCATCGTCCAGCGCCAGAACAGCGACGCGCGCTCGGCCGCCGTGCCGCGCTCGGCGATCTCGTGGGTTTCGCGGTCGCCGCCGAACTTGGTCACGGCGAGGATGGTGCCGCCGTGCATGCCAAACAGCACCGCCGACCCGTAGAGGAAGGTGATGGAAAGCATGTGGAACGGGTTGTAGAACAGGTTGCCGTAGCGCACCGAGAAGGTCGCGGTCCAGTTCAGGTGGGGCACGATGCCGAAGGGCACCGCCTCCGACCACGAGCCCATCAGGATCGGGCGGATGAAGCCGAGCACCAGGTAGAGCCAGATGGCGGACGCGAAGCACCACGGGATGTGGGTGCCGAAGCCCGTCGCCCGCGCCCGGCGGTACATGCGCACCCACCAGGAGAAGATCGCCAGGGTGAGGAACAGGCCGGCGAGCAGCCACCAGCCGCCGTCGTGGAGCGGCGGCAGGATCTGCAGCCCGTACTTCGCCGACGGTGGGTCGAGCGCCAGGAACGGCAGCAGCTTGATGAAGCGGATCGGGTTCCAGTCCACCGAGGCCAGCATGTTGAGGCCGATGATCTCGATGGCGATGAAGCCGCACGCGAAGGAGATCAGCGCTTCCGTGTCGAGGACGATCGGGCCGACCTGGGTTTCGCCGATGCGGCCGAGCAGGCGCGAATGGAAGATGACCTGGCGGCTCCGGGCGCGCCGGGCGGCGGGGGCGTGGTCGAGGCCGAGCTCGTTTGGCCCTTCAAGGACGATGGCGTTGTAGAGCGTGTGGAATCGCGCCATTCAGGCACCCTGGCGATGCGTGGGAGGAAGGGGCGTGGGGGAGGACGTCGTGCGGGAGCGGGCCACGGTCAGCTGCCGAAGCCCTGGGCCGACCAGATCGGCATGGACAGGTACCAGTTGTAGAAATACGGCCAGCCCTGGGTCCAGAACGGCCCGGAGATGATGATGCAGATGGCGCTCCACACCGCGGCGTTGATGGCGAGCAGCCAGCCGAGGCGGTGGATGCCGATCTCGCCGATCGAGTACGAGATCGTGTCGCGGAAGTAGATGCTCTCGTGCACGCCGTACTTCAGCGATTGGCCCTTGCCGGGGTTGGTGGCGCTGAGGATCTCGCCGCCGTGGAGGCCGAGCACCAGGGCGGTGGTGAAGAAGCACGTCACCGCGATCATGTGCGCGGGGTTGTAATGGAAGTGGAGGTACTGGTAGCCGGTGTTCGACACCCAATCGAGGTGGCTCATGATGCCGTAGGGGAAGCCGTAGCCCCACGCGCCCATCAGCAGGGGCCTGAAGATTTCCAGGGTGACGTAGGCGAGGATCGCGGCGGAGAAGGCGACGGGCACGTGCAGGCCCATGCCGAGCTTGCGGGCGATCTCGCACTGGCGGAGCGCCCACGACACGAAGGCGCCGGTGGCGAAGATCGTGATGATCTGCCACAGCCCGCCTTCCTTCAGCGGCGCCCAGTGCAGCCCGTAGCTGAGGTCGGGCGGGGCGATGGAAATCTTCAGCGGCGCCCAGGTCGGGCCGATGGCGGCGCCGTAGAAGATGAGCCCCGTGCCCACCAGCGAGCACAGGATGGTGACGACGCCGAAGAAGCCGACGTAGAAGGGGCCGACCCAGAAGTCGAACAGCGAGCCGCCGATGAGCGTGCCGCCGCCGACCCGGTATTTCCGCTCGAATGAAAGAAGCGCCACGAGGATCGTCCTCCGATGGGCCGGGCGCGAGCACGCGTCCGATGGATGCAGGTTTGCAGCCTGCCCTTGCCTCTGTCAATCTAGGCTGACAGTATGAGTGTCAATCTAGCGCAACAGGCGGGCGGGAGCGGGCGATGCGACATGGGCGGTGGAAGGTCGGCGCACGCGTCGGCGCGGTTCTGGCCGGCGCGGTGCTCGCCGGTGCGGTGCTGGCCGGCACAACCGGCACGGCGGCGGCCGAGCCGGGGCTGACGACCTGGACGACCTATCTGTACCAGGGGCCGGGGTCGCACTATTCGGTGGCCGACGAGATCAACCAGCTCCAGCCCATCGACATCCTCGGCTGCGCCAAGGGCTGGTGCCAGGTGGTCTACGAGGGGCGCACCGGCTACGTGCTCGCCGAGGTGGTGGTGCGCAGGGGCGAGGACCCGGCGAACCCGCCCCCCGGCGTGCTGGCGCAGCCGGCCGCGGCGCTCGAACCCGCGCCGAAGGGGCCGTGCTTCACCGCCAACCAGATGGGCGGCAACGGCGGCTACGACCTCACCCGCTTCTGCCAGAAGTAGCGCCCCGGCCGGCCGGGGCGCGATTTGGCCGGCGCGCGGCTTGACGGCGGCGTCGCCCTCGGCACAGTCCCGGCATGAGCGCGCGGCAAGGAGCACAACACCCGACGACCGGTGCGGCCGAGGCCGCGCCGGAGGTGGCGCCGGACGCGCGCGCGAGCGAGCTGGCGGTCAACCTCATCGCCGTGCTCGTCGCCACCGACGAGGAGCGCCCGCGCGTGCTCACGGTGGGCGGCGACGCCCTGCCCTCGGGTCCCTTCGCCCTCGGCCACCGCTCGCTTCAGGCCGGCATGCGCGACTGGGTCGAGCGGCAGACGCATCAGCCGATCGGCTACGTCGAGCAGCTTTACACCTTCGCCGACCGCGACCGCGGCGGCGAGGCGGCGGATGACGAGGCCGCGCGCATGGTGTCGATCTCCTATCTCGGGCTGACCCGCGAAGGCCTGGCGCGCGAGGGGGTGGCGTCGGAAGCCCCCGACGGCGGCCCGTGGCGCCGCTCGCTGTGGGTCGACTGGTATGCCTTCTTCCCCTGGGAGGACCGCCGCAGCGGCACCGGGCCGGCCGACGCGGCGCTGCAGGCCATGCTGGAGGCGGCGCTGCTCGGCTGGGCGGAGGCCGCCGAGGCGCCGCTGCGGCAGGCGCGGCGGGAGCGCTGCGCCATCAATTTCGGCCTCGACGGCCACGGCTGGAACGAGGAATTGGTGCTCCAGCGCTACGAGCTGCTGTTCGAGGCGCGGCTGATCCCCGAAGCGCGGCCGCCATGCGCGACGCAGGGCGGCGACGCGCCCGCCGGCCTGGTGCCGGGGCGGCGCATGACCGGCGACCACCGCCGCATCCTGGCGACGGGGCTCGCCCGGCTGCGCGCCAAGCTCAAGTACCGCCCGGTGGTGTTCGAGCTGCTGGCGCCCTCCTTCACCCTGACCCAGCTCCAGCGCAGCGTGGAGGCGCTGGCCGGCCGCCTGCTGCACAAGCAGAACTTCCGCCGGCTCATCGAGCAGCAGAACCTCGTCGAGGAAACCGGCGGCGCGGCCATCGCCACCGGCGGGCGGCCGGCGAAGCTGTACCGCTACCGCCGCGACATCCTCGCCGAGCGCGAGAACGCCGGCACCAAGCTGCCGCTCGCCGGCGTCAGGTGAGGTGCCGGGCGCCAGCCGTGGCGCCTGGACGGGTCAGGTGAAGCGGTTCGACTTGGGGAAGCCCTTGGGCGGCAGGCGGCCGGCCTCGGCGCGGTCGCCGATCCAGTCCCTGAGTTCCGGCGGCTTGACGTTGAAGCTGCGCCCGGCCGGGTCGAGCCAGCCGAGGCCCTCGGCGAGGGCGAAGACGCGGGCGTCGGCGAGGCCGCCCTCCTTGAAGCGCTGGAGGCGGACGCCCTTGCCGCGCGCCAGCGCCGGCACCTGTCCCAGCGGGAACACCAGCAGGCGGCGGTTGTCGCCGATGGTCGCGGCGTGGTCGCCCTCGGCGCGCACGAGGAGCGCGGCCTTCGCCGGCTTGTCCACGGTGAGCACCTGGCGGCCCTTGCGGGTGCCGCCGACCATGTCGTCCTGGTTGACGAGGAAGCCGCGCCCGTCGCTCGCCGCCACCAGCATGCGCGCCCCGGCGGCGTAGGGCAGCACCACGGCGATGTCCTCGCCCTCGCCGAGGTCGGCGAGGAGGCGGATCGCCTCGCCCTGCCCGCGCCCGCCGGGAAGGCGCCCGGCGTCGAGGGTGAAGACGCGTCCGTCGGTGGCGAGCACCAGGATGCGGCTGGTGGTTTCGGCGAAGAAGCTCGCGCGCAGGCCGTCGTCGCCCTTGAACTGGAGCGCGCCGAGGTCGGCGACGTGGCCCTTGAGGGCGCGGATCCAGCCCTTGCGCGACACAACCACCGTGACCGGCTCGCGCTCGACCAGCGCCGCGCTGGCCTGCTCGACGTCGGCGGCGGTGGGCGCCTCGGCGAAGCTGGTGCGCCGGCGCCCCAGCGGCGTGTCCGGCCCGAAGGTCTTGCGCAGCTCCCTGACCTGGGCGGCGATGCGCCGCCACTGCCGGGCCTCGTCGGCGAGCAGCGTTTCCACCTCCGCCTTTTCCTTGCCCAGCGCGTCGTGCTCGCGCCGCAGCTCCATCTCCTCCAGCCGGCGCAGGCTGCGCAGCCGCGTGTCGAGGATGTAGTTCGCCTGCACCTCGCTGAGGGCGAAGGCGCGGCGCAGCTCGTCCTTCGGCTCGTCGGACTCGCGGACGATGCGGATCACCTCGTCGAGGTGGAGGAACACGATGAGCATGCCGGCGAGCACTTCGAGGCGGTGCTCGATGCGGCCGAGGCGGTGGCGCGCGCGGCGCAGCAGCACGCTGCGGCGGTGGTCGAGCCATTGTTGCAGCGCTTCCTTGAGCGACACCACGCGCGGCACGACGCCGTCGACGAGCACGTTCATGTTGAGGGAGAAGCGCGTTTCGAGCTCGGTGGCGCGGAACAGCTGCTCCATCATCACCGCCGGCGCCACCGTGCGGCTGCGCGGCTCGATGACGACGCGCACGTCCTCCGCCGACTCGTCGCGGATGTCGGCGACGAGGGGCAGCTTCTTCTCGGCGAGCAGCTCGGCGATCTTCTCGATGAGGCGCGACTTCTGCACCATGTAGGGGATCTCGGTGACCACCACCTGCCAGATCCCGCGCTGGCCCTCCTCGCGGGTCCAGCGCGCACGCAGGCGGAAGGCGCCGCGCCCGGTGCGGTACGCGTCCGCGATCGCCGCGGCCGGCTCCACCACGATGCCGCCGGTGGGGAAGTCGGGGCCGAGCACGAACTGCAGGAGGTCGTCGCCCGCCGCGTCGCCGGGGTCCTGGCGGTGCGCGATGAGGTGGAGGGCGGCGTCGCACAGCTCGGCGACGTTGTGCGGGGGGATGGAGGTCGCCATGCCCACCGCGATCCCCTGCGCGCCGTTGGCGAGCATGTTGGGGAAGGCCGCGGGCAGCACCACCGGCTCCTGCTCGGTGCCGGCGTAGTTGTCGCGGAAGTCGATCGCGTCTTCCTCGATGCCCTCGAGGATGAGGCGGGCGACGGAGGTCATCCGCGCCTCGGTGTAGCGGTAGGCGGCGGCGCCGTCGCCGTCGATGTTGCCGAAGTTGCCCTGGCCGTCGACGAGGGGGTAGCGCGAGGCGAAGTCCTGGGCGAGGCGCACCAGGGCGTCGTAGATCGCCTGGTCGCCGTGGGGGTGGAACGAGCCCATCACGTCGCCGACGATCTTGGCGCACTTGCGGAAGGCGGTGCCGGGGTCGAGCTTCAGGACCTGCATGCCGTAAAGGATGCGGCGATGCACCGGCTTGAGGCCGTCGCGCGCGTCGGGGAGCGCGCGCCCGGTGATGGTGGACAGCGCGTAGGCGAGGTAGCGCTCTTCCAGCGCCTCGTGGAGCGGCACGGCGTCGATGGTGCCGCCGCCGGGGGGCGGTGCCGCGGGGGTCTTGGCCATGGTTCATGGCCTAGTTCAAGCGTCCGCGCCGGGCAAGTTCCTATTTTGTTCACGTTGGCGGGCCGTCCCCGCCCGCCGTCGCGCCGGGCGCCGGCGCGCGGCGACGCCCGCTCAACGGCGATCAACAGGGATGGTTAACCCTGCTCCAATCCCGCCCCGCAAAAGCCGCGCGATCCCCGCTCGTTGTGGCCGGGCCGCACTAGTGCCGTTTGCGCCGCAACCGTAAAACGCAGTCATGCCGCGCCGTGCGGTTCGCAACAGCTTCCAGGGTGCGACTTTGGCCGAGAATACGTTGAGCCTGAACAAGACGATCGTGCTGTTCGCCTGTGCCGCCTGTGCCCTGATCGTCACCGCCATCGTCGCCACCATGCCCTCGGCCGGGCGGCTCGAAGCGCACGAGCGGGTGTCGCGCCTGCCCTGCCACACGGAAGAAGTGTCGCTCGACCAGGGTTACGGCGTCAGCCGCGTCGCCGAGCGCCGGGTGTGCGACGAGCTGTGACGCGCGCCGCTCACCCCTCCGCGCGCCGCAGCAGCGCGAGGTAGGCGTCGCGCGCCGCCGGCAGCGGCAGGCCGCGCGGCTCGTAAAGGTCGCGGCGCAGGAAGTGCCCGGTGAGCGCGAAGCCGGCCTCGACGTCCGCCGGCGTCGGCGGCGCCCCGCCTTCCGGCGCGGCGTCGTCCGCCAGCAGGAAGGGCGGCAGCGCGAGCAGCCGGTCGGCCCAGGGCTGCCCGGCGGTGCGCGACACCGCCCGCCCCGAGCGCGGCGACACGTAGACCAGCTCTTCGCCGACTGAGTCTTCGCCAACAGGCTCTTCGTCGACCGTGTCTTCGCCAGCCGAGTTTTGGCCAACCGGGTCTTGGCCGACCGGGTCTTGGCCAACCGGGTCTTGGCCAACCGGGTCTTGGCGAAGCAAACCTT
>CAXTFM010000066.1:0-7758 GCA_964243435.1 uncultured Beijerinckiaceae bacterium | reverse complement strand
ACCGGGTCTTGGCCAACCGGGTCTTGGCCAACCGGGTCTTGGCGAAGCAAACCTTGGCGATCCAAACCTTGGCGGGCGCCGGTCACCGCGCAGCGTTCGAGGTCGAGCCCGAAGCCCGTTTCCGCCAGCACCGCCAGCTCGAAGCGCACCAGCAGCGCGCCGGCGTCGAGGGTCGCGACGCGCGGGTCGGACGCGCGCGGGGCCGCGGCGTGCGGTTCCGCCGTTTCCAGCGCGGCGAGCACGTCGCCGGCGCGGTCGTGGAGCGCCGCGTACGGCTCGCGCTCGGGGAGGAGCCGGAGCAACGACGCCACGAGGTTGAGGCCGTGCAGGCTTGCGGGCCGCGCCATCAGCGCCGCCGCGGCGAGGCGGGTGGTTTCCACGACGAAGAAGCCGAGGTGCTCCTCGAGGCGGGCGCGCCACGTCACCGCGACGGCGTTGCCCGGTTGCAGCAGCGGCTGCGCGCGCCGGCTGCGCCCGCCCCTGACGAGGCCGAGGTGGCGGCCGTGCCCGCGCGTCATCACCTCCAGGATGAGGCTGGTCTCGCCGTGGCGGCGCGCGCCGATGATGAAGCCCTCGTCCTGCCAGTCCACGCCCGGTCCCGCTTCACATGCCGCGCGAGGCTCTAGCACGCCGGGTCCGGCGGCGCGGGCGCGGCGGAAAACGCGGGCTGAAGCGATTCGTGGTTGATTTCGCCGCCGCGCCGCGCTAGCCCTCACGCTTCAACGCAGGGCCACGCCGTTGTTCGCCATCCTTATTGTACGCCAAGCGCCGCGACCGGGACGAAGCTAGACGCTTCGCTGATCCCGCCACCGGCGCTTACCCCAAAGGCCCTCGCGGGCCTTTTTTGTTGCGCGCGACGCCCCCGCACCGAAGTCCCGGCACGCGCGCCCCCGCACGCGCACCCCCACCCGAGCGAGCCCCACCATGTCGCGAGACGCCGCCTTCCCCGACCACGCCGACACCGTCACCCCGCCGCGCGAGATGACCGGCGCGGCGATGATCGTGCAGGTGCTGATCGACCAGGGGGTCGACACGCTGTTCGGCTATCCCGGCGGCGCCGTGCTGCCGATCTACGACAAGCTCTACGGGCAGCAGAGCGTCAAGCACGTGCTGGTGCGCCACGAGCAGGGGGCGGCGCACGCGGCGGAAGGCTACGCCCGCTCCTCGGGCAAGGTCGGCGTGGTGCTGGTCACCTCGGGGCCGGGCGCCACCAACGCCGTCACCGGCCTCACCGACGCGCTGCTCGACTCGATCCCGCTGGTGTGCATCACCGGGCAGGTGCCGACGCACCTCATCGGCACCGACGCCTTCCAGGAGTGCGACACGGTCGGCATCACCCGGCACTGCACCAAGCACAACTACCTCGTGCGCTCCGTCGCCGACCTCCCGCGCATCCTCCACGAGGCGTTCCACGTCGCCCGCTCCGGCCGCCCCGGCCCGGTGGTGGTGGACGTGCCCAAGGACGTGCAGTTCGCCCTCGGCACCTATGCGGGGAAGCCGCGCGACGTCGCCCACAAGACCTACCGCCCGCAGGTCGAGCCCGACCCCGCGCGCATCGAGCAGGCGGTGGCGCTGATGGCCGCGGCGCGGCGCCCGGTGCTGTACACCGGCGGCGGCGTCATCAACGCGGGGCCGGAAGCCTCCAGGCTGCTGCGCGAGTTCGTGGCGCTCACCGGCTTCCCCATCACCTCGACGCTGATGGGGCTCGGCTCCTACCCCGCCTCCGGCCCGAACTGGCTCGGCATGCTCGGCATGCACGGGACCTACGAGGCCAACCACGCGATGCACGATTGCGACGTGATGGTGAACATCGGGGCGCGCTTCGACGACCGCATCACCGGGCGCCTCGACGCCTTCTCGCCCGGCTCGCGCAAGATCCACGTCGACATCGACCCCTCCTCCATCAACAAGACGGTCAAGGTCGAGGTGCCGGTGATCGGCGATTGCGCCCACGTGCTGCGCGCGATGATCGCGGCGTGGCGCGCGCGGCCGGCCAAGCCCGCGGCCGACCTCGCGGATTGGTGGCGCGCGATCGAGGCGTGGCGCGCGCGCAAGTCGCTGTCGTTCCGCACCTCGCCGACGGTGATCAAGCCGCAGCACGCGGTGCGCCGCCTCAACGCCCTGACCCGGCACCGGGAAACCTACATCACGACGGAGGTCGGCCAGCACCAGATGTGGGCGGCGCAGCATTACGACTTCGAGGAGCCGAACCGCTGGATGACCTCGGGCGGCCTCGGCACCATGGGCTACGGCCTGCCCGCCGCCATCGGCGTGCAGATGGCGCACCCGGACGCGCTCGTCGTCGACGTCGCCGGCGAGGGCTCCATCCAGATGTGCATCCAGGAGCTGTCCACCGCCGCGCAGTACCGCCTGCCGGTGAAGGTGCTGATCCTCAACAACGAGTACCTCGGCATGGTGCGCCAGTGGCAGGAGCTGCTGCACGAGAAGCGCTATTCCGAGTCGTACTCGCACTCGCTGCCGGACTTCGTGAAGCTCGCCGACGCCTACGGCGCCAAGGGCCTGCGCGTCAGCGACCCCGCGGACCTCGACGCGGCGCTGATCGAGATGATCGAGACGCCGAACGCGGTGGTCCTCGACTGTGCGGTCGACAAGGCGGAGAACTGCTTCCCGATGATCCCGTCGGGCAAGGCGCACAACGAGATGCTGATGGCCGACGACTGGAACCTCGACCTCGACGCGGTGGTCGACGGCCGGGGCCGGGAGCTGGTGTGATGGGAGCCGGCATGAACGTCCCGGCGCCGCTGTCCCCCTACACGGCGCCGCCGGCCGAGGCGGCGGCGTCGAGCCACACCCTGAGCGTGCTGGTCGACAACGAGCCGGGCGTGCTCGCCCGCGTCGTCGGCATGTTCTCCGGGCGCGGCTACAACATCACCAGCCTCACCGTGGCCGAGGTGGCGCATGCCGACCACCTCAGCCGCATCACCATCGTCACGGCGGGAACGCCCGGTCAGATCGAGCAGGTGACGCTGCAGCTCGACCGCCTGGTGCCGGTGCACAGCGTCACCGACCTCACCCTGCGCGGCGACGCCGTCGAGCGCGAGCTCGCCATGATCAAGGTCGCCGGGCGCGGCGAGGACCGCCAGGAGGCGCTGCGCCTCGCCGAGGCGTTCCGCGGCCGGGTGATCGACGCCTCCATCGACAGCTTCATCTTCGAGATGACCGGCGCGGCGAGCAAGATCGACCACTTCGTCGACCTGATGCGGCCGATCGGGCTCGTCGAGGTGTCGCGCACCGGCGTCGCCGCGATCAGCCGCGGGCCGGACAAGATGCCCTGAGCCGCCACCCCACCCGTCCGGCCTCCCCCCGCGCCCGCCATGCTCGCCAACCTGCCCGCCGCCAACCTCCCCGCCCTGGTGCTGTTCGCCTTCGCGTCCTCCGTCACGCCGGGGCCGAACAACATCATGCTGATGAGCTCGGGGCTGAACTTCGGCTTCAAGCGCACGCTGCCGCATTTCTGGGGCGTCGACCTCGGCTTCGGCCTGCTGACGCTGGCGCTCGGCCTCGGGCTGGCCGGCGTGCTGGCGCGCGCACCGGCGCTGCTCGTCGCGCTGAAGTGGTGCGGCGCCGCCTACCTCGTGTTCCTCGCGGCGAAGGTCGCGCGTGCGCGCGCCCCCGACCGCCGCGACGCCGTCGGCGACCCGCTGACCTTCGCCCAGGCGGTGCTGTTCCAGTGGGTCAACCCCAAGGCGTGGCTCGGCGCGGTGACGGCGCTCGCGACCTACACGGTGCCCGCCGCCTATGCCGCGAGCGTGCTGCTCGTCGCGCTCACCATGATGCTGGTCAACCTGCCCTGCGCCGTGCTGTGGACCGGCTTCGGCACGGGGATGAGCCGCTGGCTCGGCGCGCCGCGGCGGCTCGCCCTCTTCAACTATACGATGGCGGCGCTGCTCGTCGCCTCGCTCTACCCCCTCGTGCGCGCTTGAGCGGGCGGGGAGACCTGGTTGCCCGGGCACCCTTGCCCGGGCAAGCCGCGGCGCCTAGAAGCCGCCCGAACACGAAAGGATAACGAGCCATGCGCGTGTATTACGACCGGGACGCCGACCTCAACCTCGTCAAGGGCAAGAAGGTCGCCGTCGTCGGCTACGGCTCCCAGGGCCACGCCCACCTCCTCAACATGCGCGATGCCGGCGTCAAGGACATCGTGGTGGCGCTGCGCCCCGGCTCGGCCTCGGCGAAGAAGGCGGAGTCCGAGGGCATCAAGGTCGTCACCGCCGCCGAGGCGGCGCGCTGGGCCGACCTCGTGATGATGCTGACCCCCGACGAACTCCAGGCCGAGATCTACAACACCGACCTCGCCGGCAACATGAAGCAGGGCGCGGCCATCGCCTTCGCCCACGGCCTCAACATCCACTTCAACCTGATCGAGCCGCGCCCCGACCTCGACGTCATCATGATCGCGCCCAAGGGCCCCGGCCACACCGTGCGCTCCGAATACAAGCGCGGCGGCGGCGTGCCCTGCCTCATCGCCATCGCCCATGACGCGTCCGGCAACGCCCACGACCTCGCGCTTTCCTACGCCTCGGCGATCGGCGGCGGGCGCGCCGGCATCATCGAGACGAACTTCAGGGAAGAGTGCGAGACCGACCTGTTCGGCGAGCAGGCGGTGCTGTGCGGCGGGCTGGTGGAGATGATCCGCGCCGGCTTCGAAACGCTGGTCGAGGGCGGCTACGCGCCGGAGATGGCCTATTTCGAGTGCCTGCACGAGGTGAAGCTCATCGTCGACCTCATCTACGAGGGCGGCATCGCCAACATGAACTATTCCATCTCCAACACCGCGGAATACGGCGAGTACGTCAGCGGTCCCCGCATCATCACCGCGGAAACCAAGGCGGAGATGAAGCGCGTGCTCCTTGACATCCAGTCCGGCAAGTTCACCCGCGACTGGATGCTGGAGAACAAGGTCAACCAAACCTCGTTCAAGGCGACGCGGGCCAAGGCCGCCGCCCACCCGATCGAGGAGGTCGGCGCCAAGCTGCGCGGCATGATGCCGTGGATCGGCGCCAACGCGCTGGTGGACAAGAGCAAGAACTAGCCGCCCCTCCCCCTTTCGGCCGGGCGCCGCGCGGTAACCCGCGGCGCCCCCCGCCGAAAGACGTGCGGGCGGCAGCGCGTCGCCGGGCGACCGAACGCGCCGCGCCGGCGTTGTCGCGACGTGGATCGCTTCGGCCCCTTTGGAGGAGAGCCGCCATGTCAGACGTCGTCCTGCGTCCCTCGCGCGTGCATGCGGTCCCCATCCGGCGCATCGGCGTCGCCGACCTCCGCGCCGCCCTCGCCGCAGGCTTCGCGGACTTCGTCGCCAAGCCGAGCCACGTGGTGTTCCTCGCCCTCATCTACCCCGTCGCCGGCGTCGTCCTCGCCCGCGCGGCGGTCGCCCACGACCTCGTGCCGCTGCTTTTCCCCCTCGTCGCCGGCTTCGCCATCCTCGGTCCGGCCGCCGCCGTCGCCACCTACGAGGTGAGCCGCCGCCGCGAGCGCGGCGCCGACACCGCGTGGGGCGACCTCGCCCGGCTCGTTCGCGCGCCCGAAGCGCGCGTGCTCGCCGAGATGACCGTGGTGCTGCTCGCCATCTTCGTCGCCTGGCTCGGGGCCGCCGAGGCCCTCGCCTTCGCGACGCTGGGCGCCGAGGCGCCGCCGACGCTCGACGCCTTCGCCCACGCCGTGGTGGCGACGCCCGCCGGCTGGGTGCTGATCGTCGCCGGCAACCTCGCCGGCTTCGCCTTCGCCGCGGCGGCGTTCACCGTCGGCGTCGTGTCCTTCCCGATGATCCTCGACCGCGGCGTCGGGCTCCGCGCCGCGGTCGCCACCTCGGCGCGCTGCGTGGCGGCGAACCCGGCCGTGCTCGCCCTGTGGGGCGTCGTCGTCGCGGCGGCGCTCGCCGTCGGCGTGGCGCTGCTTTTCGTCGGCCTCGCCGTGGTGCTGCCGGTGCTCGGCCATGCGAGCTGGCACCTGTACCGCAGGCTGGTGCCGTGAGGGCACCGCCCAGCGCCTGATCCAACGAAAGGGCGCCCGTCCGCGCGGGCTTTTTCGCCGCCGTCGCATGGACCTGCGGAATGGACCGGCCTAAGTGCAGGGCTGCCCTTTCCTGCCGAAACCGGTGCCATGGCCGACCCGATCACCAACGAACTCGCTGCCGCCGCGCTGGCCTTCCACCGCGAGCCGCGGCCGGGCAAGCTCGAAATCCAGGCGACGAAGCCGCTGGCGACGCAGCGCGACCTCGCGCTGGCCTACTCGCCGGGCGTCGCCGCCGCCTGCATGGCGATCCACGCCGACCCCGCCGAGGCCGACACCCTGACCATCCGCCAGAACCTGGTGGCGGTGCTGTCCAACGGCACGGCGGTGCTCGGTCTCGGCGACATCGGGCCGCTCGCCTCCAAGCCGGTGATGGAAGGCAAGGCGGTGCTGTTCAAGAAGTTCGCCGGCATCGACGTGTTCGACATCGAGGTCGACGCCCACGACCCGCAGAAGCTCATCGAGGTGGTGGCGGCGCTCGAGCCGACCTTCGGCGGCATCAACCTCGAGGACATCAAGGCACCGGAATGCTTCGAGGTGGAGCGCACGCTGCGCGCCCGCATGAAGATCCCCGTGTTCCACGACGACCAGCACGGCACGGCGATCATCGTCGCGGCCGCCATCACCAACGGCCTCGCCTTTGCCGGCAAGTCGATCGCCGAGGCCAAGATCGTCACCTCGGGGGCGGGCGCGGCGGCGCTGGCCTGCATCGACCTCCTCGTCACGCTCGGCGCGCGACACGACAACATCACCATCACCGACATCGAGGGCGTGGTGTACAAGGGCCGCACCAGCCTGATGGACCCGCGCAAGGCGATCTACGCCCGCGAAACGGCGGCGCGCACGCTGCGCGAGGTGATCGGCGGCGCCGACGTGTTCCTCGGCCTGTCCGCCGGCGGGGTGCTCAAGCGCGACATGCTCGCCGGCATGGCCGACAAGCCGCTGATCATGGCGCTGGCCAACCCCAACCCGGAGATCGACCCGGCCGAGGCGATGGCCGAGCGCCCCGACTGCATGATCTGCACCGGGCGCTCGGACTACCCGAACCAGGTCAACAACGTGCTGTGCTTCCCCTACATCTTCCGCGGCGCGCTCGACGTGTCGGCCTCCGCGATCAACGAGGAGATGAAGCTCGCCGCCGTCCACGCCATCGCCGGCCTCGCGCAGGAGCCGCCCTCCGAGGTGGTCGCCCAGGCCTATGGCGGCACATCGCGCCTGTACGGCAAGGACAACCTGATCCCCTCCCCCTTCGACCCGCGCCTGATCCTGCGCATCGCCCCGGCGGTGGCCAAGGCGGCGATGGAGTCGGGCGTCGCGCGCAAGCCGATCACCGACTTCGAGGCCTACAAGGACCAGCTCAACCGCTTCGTGTTCCGCTCCGGCTTCATCATGAAGCCGCTGCTCACCGCGGCGCGCAAGGCGCCCAAACGGGTGATCTTCTCGGACGGCGAGGACGAGCGCGTGCTCAGCGCCATCCAGACCATCCGCGAAGAGCAGATCGCCCACCCCATCGTGATCGGGCGGCCCGACGTCATCGCCAACCGCGTCGAGCGCTACGGCCTCACCATCAAGCCGGGCCGCGACTTCGAGATCATCGACCCCGACGACGACCCGCGCTTCCGCGACTACGTGCAAACCTACCTCGACTCGGCCGGGCGGCTCGGCATCAACCCGTCGGCGGCGCGGCTGCTGGTGCGCACCAACGCCACCATCATCGCCGCCATCGCG
>CAXTFM010000065.1:0-17358 GCA_964243435.1 uncultured Beijerinckiaceae bacterium | reverse complement strand
CATCGACGAGCCTTCGTCGCTGCGGGCCGACGCCGTGCGCTATGCGATCGCGGCGACGGTGGTGATGACGGTCGCTGCCGGCGCGGCTTGGTGGATGAACCGAGCTGCTCCTGACCTGGAGCAGGCGACGGAGATCGACAGCGCCATCGTCGTCGACCTGCCGCCGGCGGAGGCCTCGCCGCAACCAGCGAGCGATGCCACCGAGGGTCCCGAGCAGCAGGCGGCGCAGGCAAGCGTCGCGCAAGCAGCACCGGAGCCGACGCCGCCCAAGCCACCTGACATGCCCAAGCCACCTGACATGTCAAAGCCCGAGGATGCGCCCAAGCCGATCGAGAAGCCGCCGCCCGTCCAGCCGGACCCACCCGCCGTGCTTGCGCGCGAGGAAGAGAAAGCAGAGCCGCCGATTGCCGTCGCGACGCCGGCGGTGCAAGCGCAGGAGGAGCGCGCCCCGATCGGATCCCCGACGCCGGCGAAGACCGACGCCAACCGCGAGGACGAGGGGGAACGTCCCCATGCCTCGGCGCACGCCATCACCCTGTGGCAGCGGGCGATGATGGGGAAGCTTGAAGCATCAAAGCGCAGGCTCGGCGGCGAGGTCCGCGTCGCGGGCACCGTGAAGATCGCCTTCAGCATCGACAACCAAGGCGGGCTTGCGGCGGCGCAGGTCGCGTCGAGTTCGGGATCGGCATCGCTCGACCGGGCCGCCCTGATGCTGGTGCGTCAGGCTGCCCCGTTCCCGGCGCCGCCGCCCGGCGCGGTCCGGGGCGACATGTCCTTCGTCGTGCCGATCCGGTTCCGATGATGACGCACCAATCATCGCCGCGCGACCGGTCCCCGCGGCGGTCGCCGTCGCCATGCCGCCGATCCCGCCGCAACCGCCTCCTGCCGACGAGGACAGCCCTGTGACAGTCTTCCGACGAGACGTCGTGGCCACGCCGCCTCGCGAACGACGTCCGAAAGGCAGCGTCCCGCCGGGATCGTCCGCGCGTGGGGCGATCATCGGCGTCATGGCCTGCCTGGCGATCGGAACCGGCGTCGCGCAGTCGGGCGTGCCCTTATCGACTCCGTCGGCCAACGCGACGGGCGGCACCGGTTCGTTGCAGCTCCCCCACGACCTGTCGGCGGTGGGCATGTTCCTTCATGCCGACCTCGTGGTGCAGGCGGTCATGGTCGGGCTGGCGCTGGCCTCCGTCCTGACCTGGGTCATCCTGGTCGCCAAGGTGCTGGAACTCGCCGCGGCCCGAGCGCGCGTCCGAACGGCGATCGCGGCGCTGGCCCAGGCATCGACGCTGGAAGACGCCGCGACGAAGCTGGCACGGCGGCACGGCCCGGCGGTGCGCCTCGTCGAGGCGGCGCTTGCCGAAACCGAGCGCTCGCGCGAGCTGCCGGCAGATGGCACCAAGGAACGCGCCGCCGCCCTGCTCGGGCGCATCGAGGGGCGCGCCGGACGCGCGATGGGGCGCGGCACCGGCCTCCTCGCCACCGTCGGCTCGACTGCGCCCTTCGTCGGCCTGTTCGGCACGGTGTGGGGCATCATGAACAGCTTCATCGGCATCGCCACGACCAACACCACCAACCTCGCCGTGGTCGCCCCCGGCATCGCCGAAGCATTGCTCGCCACCGCGACCGGTCTCGTCGCCGCCATCCCGGCAGTGGTGATCTACAACCTGTTCGCCCGCGCCATCACCGGCTACCGTCAGCAGCTCGGCGATGCGTCGAGCGAAGTGCTGCGCCTTCTCTCGCGCGACCTCGACCGCGAGGCATCAGGCCTTGCCGGCGGCGCCACGGCCGGACGTCGAGCGGCGGAGTAGGCCCATGGCCGCCAAGCTGACAACGGGTGGGAACGACGATCTCGACGTCAGCCACGAGATCAACGTCACGCCGTTCATCGACGTCATCCTCGTCCTGCTGATCATCTTCATGGTTGCGGCGCCGCTCTCCACGGTGGACGTCAACGTCGAATTGCCGGCCGCCACGGCGACGCCGACGCCGCGCCCGCAGACGCCTGTCTTCGTGACGCTCAAACCCGACCGTACATTGGCGCTGGGCGAGGAGGCGGTCGCCCGCGACGACCTCGGGCCCGCGCTGGAGCGTGCAACGGAGGGCCGCAAGGATCAGCGTCTCTTCGTGCGCGCCGACAAGTCGCTCAGTTACGGCGAGGTCATCGGGCTCATGAACCTGCTCCGTGAGCACGGCTACCTGAAGATCGGCCTCGTTGCGCTCGACGGGGAAGGGCGGCCCGGCAACGCGCCCAACGGACATCCGCCGACCTCCCGATGAGGCTGGGTGGCGCGACGCGGTACGCAGGACCGACGCTCCGCCGCAGCCTCGGCATCGCGCTTCGGTGTTCGAAGCGTCAATCTCCCGCTGTTCTCGGATGCGTACCGCCTCGCAGCGACGCTCACGGCTGGCGCGATCACTTCGATGCTGGTACCCGCCGCACTCCTTGCCCTATTGTTCCTTGCAGAACGGCATCGGGCGCGACGGCGGCGGTGGATGGCGCCGCACGTACTCGGCCAGCATCGGTTCAAGGGTTCCCTTCGGCCAGTATCTGGGGGAATCGATCTCCCTCAGGCAGGCGGCATTCCAATACAGGCCCGCCTGCGTCAGCGGCCGGCTCGCCGCCACCGCCCGCACGACGGCATCGACGTCGGACGCTTCCGGGTAGATGTACAACGTCGTTGGTTCGTCCTTGATCAGCGACAGGATTTGCGGGACGTCGGACGCCGACCAGCTGGTACAGCCGTTGCTGCGGCCGCCCGCATAGTCGACCCGCGTTCCGAACGGGACGTAGCCGTCGCGGTTCGCGTGCGGGCTGCCGGGCTCCCTGCGCAGGCAGACCCCCTTCAACGTCACCGCCGCGTGCCCGCCGATCGCGCGCTGCCTGGCGTTGGCGGTCCCGCCCTCGCCGTCGAACTGCACGAAGGAGCGAAGGAAGGGCTCGTCGCGTCCGGCTTGCGCGCGGTAGTAGCCCTTGAACGACGACTTGACCTCGGCCGTCACATAGGCGCCCCCGGCTGTCAGATCCGAGTCCATCGCGTTGCCGAAGTTCCGCGCGCACCGCCTCCCGTTCGAGAAGTCGGCGACGCCGTCGACGTCGCGGCCGCTGCCGTGCCCCGCCGGGATCGCGCGAAACGAACGGTCGGCCTCGCAGACCATGTAGAAGCGTCGCCCCAGGCGACCGTCGCCGAGGTCGTTGGGCCGCGTGGCGTCCATGGCGAAGTAGCACGGATTCCTGACAGCGCCCTCGCTGACCTTATGAGAATGGAGCGCACGTGCCCTGTCCAGGACCGTGCGTGAGATTTGTCCTTCGCCCTCACCGACGTGGTCTTTCAGCCAGGCCGGTACATCCGAGGGTTGCCCCGTCGCGCAGAGGCACGACGGCGCCAGCAGGGCAACGGCGGCGAGGCTGGCGACCTTGAAGGACGCAAGAGGGGGCAATCTGAAGCGCACCGGACCGACCTGCCTGCTGAGCGTCGCGCGAAGGCTGCCGGAATCCCTTGAGAACTGGTCGCATTTGAGGCACGCCGACACTGGCGTGGCGAGCAACGCAGCGCCGCATCAGCGAGGCATGGATCGGTGTCAAATGTGTCCGCTCATCGCAACTGACCATCCGCAAGCAGCCGTTCCGCTATCGACAAGAACCGATCGCCGGCCAGGCGTCCATCTCGCTCGTCGCGAGAGTGGCCCGTTGTGCCCGACATCGGACATCAAGGCACACGACGGCGCTGTCATGGCCTATGCGGGGCGCGTCCTCGCCACGCCGCTTCCGCCTCGTCCCAAGCGGCGAGCGGCTGCAGGTCCGGAACCCATGCGAGGCCGCTCTTGCCGTCGGACGACACGGCATCGTTCGTCACCACCACGTCAAGCAAGGCGGGACGACTGGCCAGCGCGCGCTCGAGCGCGCCGGGAAGCTCGTCGGCGCGCGCGACGCGCTCAGCGTGGAGGCCGAGGCCGCGCGCCATCGCCGCGTAGTCGCTGTCGCGCAGCCGCGTGCCGACGACGCGGCCATGGGTGACCTCCTGGTCGTGGACCTCGATCTGCCACGCGCCGTTGTTTGCGACCACGAACAGGACGTTGGCACCGTGGCGCGCCGCAGTGTCGAGCTCCATGGCATTGAAGCCGAAAGCGCCGTCGCCGCTGGCCACGACCACCGTGCGCTCGGGATGGGCAAGCGCGGCGGCGATGCCGTAGGGGACGCCGACGCCGAGGCAGCCGAACGGGCCGGGATCGAGCACGGTGCCTGCGGCGAGGCCGACGCGAGCGAAGCTGAGGAAGTCGCCGCCGTCGATGGCGAGGATCGCGTCGCGGGGGAGTGCCCGGCGCAGGGCGCCGAGCAGCGCGTTGGGGTGCATGCGGCCGTCGCGCCCGGGCGGCGCCGCGGCCAGGGCGGCATCGAGCGCGGCCGTGCGCTTGGCGTGGCCCTGCCGCAGTTCCTCGGCCCAGGAGGCGTCGACGCCTCCTGCCCGGTCGCCGGCCGCGCGCAGGATGGCGTCAAGCGCCGCCGCAGGGTCGGCGAGAAGAGACAGGGCGCCGGGCCTGTTGTCGCGCAGTTCCGCGGGAGCGTCTGCGATGCGCAGGAAGCGCGCGGCGCGGAACACGGCCGGTGACCCGTAGGCCAGCTGGAAGTCGAGGCGGCGCCCGACGGTGACGACAAGGTCGGCCTCGGCCATCGCCCGGCCGCGCATCGCTCCCACCGCGCAGGGGTGGTCATCCGCCACGACGCCGCGGCTTTCCCCCGTGTCGAGATAGGGGCATCCGAGCCGGTCGAGCAGCGCCGCCAGCGGCTTGCCGGCGGAGCGCGCGCCGCGACCGCTGACGACGAGTGGCCGTTGCGCCGACCAGATCAGCTCGACGGCGGCCGCAACGGCGTCCGGGTCGGGCCGGAGGCGGTGGCGCGGGCGCGGCTCGATCAGTTCCGGAAGCTGCGTCGCGGGCGGAACCGCGGCGCGCAGCGTATCTGTGGGGAAGTCGAGGAAGGCCGGTCCCGGGTCGCCGCCCTCGCCGAGCGCGCGGGCGAAGGCTTCGGTGAGTTCCTGTGGAATGAGCGCTGGCTCGCGCACCGTGCGCGCGTAGCGGGTGATGGGGCGCACGAGTTGGGCGTGGTCCATGTCCTGGAGCGCGCCGCGCCCCTCCTGCGGCATCGGCGGCGTACCCGACAGCACCAGCACCGGGGTCCGCGAGACATGGGCGTTGGCGATGCCGGTCATGGCGTTGGTCACGCCCGGGCCGGCGGTGACGAGGGCGACGCCGACGCGGCCCGTGACCTCCGCCTCGGCCTGCGCCATGTGGACCGCCGCGCGTTCGTCGCGCACGTCGACGATACGGATGCCCTCGGCGGCGAGCGCCATCCAGATCGGCATGATGTGACCGCCGCACAGGCCGTAAACGCGCTCGATGCCGCGCGCGCGGAGCATGCGGGCGATGACGGCGGCGCCCCGGTCGGGGTTCACCGCCGCGTCCCCTGCCGGCTCGCTCACCTGTTGACGAGCCGGGCGGGCGTGGCGAACACCAGCGCGGCGCCGAGCACCAGGGCGGCGGCGAGCACCAGCACGCCGTTGTTGGTGGAGCCGGTGAAGTCCTTCACGTAGCCGAGCAGGTAGGGCGCGATGAAGCCGGCGACGCTGCCGACCGAGTTGGCGACGGCGAGTCCCATGGCGGCGGCGGCGCCTGTCAGGATCGCCGGGGGGAGCACGTAGAACTGCGGGATGCAGGTCAGGATGCCCGACGCTGCCACCGTCAGGGCCGCCAGGGCGAGCACGGTGTCGTGCGAATAAAGCACGCTGACGATCAGGCCGGCGGCGCCGCACAGCGCGGGTCCCGCTAGGTGCCAGCGGCGCTCGCGTCGGCGGTCGGAGCTGCGACCGACGAGGATCATCGTGACGAAGGCGCCGGCATACGGGATCGCGGTCAGCAATCCCACGGAGAGGGGGTCCTTCACACCGCTGTCCCGGATAATGGACGGCAGCCAGAAGCTGACGCCGTAAAGCCCCATGGTGAAGAAGAAGTAGGTGAAGCTCAGCAGCCAGACGCGACCGTTGGTGAGGCCATCGCGCGCCGAGTTGAGCGTCTTGCCACGCGCTTCGCCGGCGATGTCGGCGGCGACCCGTGCCTTTTCGGCCGGCGTCAGCCAGTTCGCGGCGTCGATCGAGTTGTCGAGGTAGAAGATGCAGGCGATGCCGAGCACGACGGCCGGCACGGCTTCGACGACGAACATCCATTGCCACCCTGACAGCCCGCCGACGCCGTTCATGGAGGTGATCAGCCAGCCCGACAGCGGGCCGCCGATCACGCCCGAGAGCGGGATGCCGGCGAGAAACAGCGCCGAAGCCTTGCCGCGCTGCGCCGACGGGAACCAGATGCTGAGATAGTAGATGATCGCGGGAATGAAGCCGGCCTCGGCGGCGCCGAGCAGGAAGCGCATGAGGTAGAAGGCGGTCGGCGTCTTCACGATCATGGTGGCGCCCGAGATGAGGCCCCAGGTGATGAGGATGCGGCTGATCCAGGCGCGCGGTCCGACCCGCATCATCAGCATGTTGCCGGGCACCTCGAAGATGACGTAGCCGACGAAGAAGACGCCGGCGCCGAGGCCGTAGACCGTTTCGCTGAAGCCGAGCTCCTTCAGCATCTGCAGCTTGGCGAAGCCGACGTTGACCCGGTCGAGGTAGGCGGCGATGTAGCAGGCGAGGAGAAGCGGCAGAAGGCGCCACATCATCTTGCTGTAAACGCCCCTGTCGGCCGATACCTCGGTGCCGAGCGGCACGGCTTCGATCGTCATGATGTTCCTCCGGTATCGGCCTTTGCGGCTCGTCGTTTCGTGCGCTCCTCAGGCGCGATGGGGTTGGCGCCGCGTCCTCCCCGGAAGCGGCGCCGCGAGGGGTTGTGCCGCGACGAGGGACGGCGCGTCGGCCGCCCCGGTCGCAGCGCTCAGAACACCGGCGTTTCACGGTAGGAGCCCCAAAGCCCCTTCAACGTTTCGACGATCTCGCCCATGGTGGCGCCCTCGCGGACGAGTTCGATCGTCACCGGCATGATGTTCTGCGACGCGTCCTTCGCCGTTTCGAGGAGCTGCTGCATCAGCAGCTCGTACTTGACGGGATCGCGCTCGCGCCGCACCCGCTGCGTGCGTGCGACCTGGCGGTCGGCGGTCGTCTGATCGTAGGGGTGGGTCTCGATCTTGGGATCGGGCGTCGAATCGACGAAGCGGTTGACGCCGATCACCGGCTTGTCGCCCGACTGCTTGCGCAGCGCGGTCTCGTAGGCGAAGTCGGCGATGTGGCGCTGGAACCATCCGTCCTGGATGAGCTTCAGCGTGCCGCCGCGCTCCTCGACCTCCTTGAGGATATCGAAGATGCGCGTTTCGTACTCCGTCGTCAGGGACTCGACGAAGTACGAACCGCCGAGCGGGTCGATCACCTGCGTGACGTTGGACTCCTCGGCGATGACCTGCTGGGTGCGCAGCGCCATGCGCATCGCGTCCTCGGTGGGGATCGCGAAGGCCTCGTCGTAGCCGTTGGTGTGCAGCGACTGGCAGCCGCCGAGCACGGCGGCGAGCGCCTGGAACGAGGTGCGCACCACGTTGACCATGTATTGCGGTTTGGTGAGCGAGGCGGCGGCCGTTTGGCAATGGAAGCGCAGGCGCATCGACTCGGGGTTCTTGGCGCCGAACCGTTCCTTCATGATCTTGGCGTAGCAGCGCCGCAGCGCGCGGAACTTCGCGACCTCCTCGAAGAAGTCGGCCTGGCATACGAAGAAGAAGGCGAGGCGAGGGGCGAACTCGTCGATGCCGATGCCGGTCTTCAGCACTTCCTCGACGTAGACGATGAGGTTGGCCAGCGTGAAGGCCGCCTCGTGGAGCGGCGAGGAGCCTGCCTCCGAAATGTGGTAGCCCGAAATGTTGATCGGGTTGTACCGTTTCATGTTGCGGGCGCAGTAGGTGATGCAGTCCCGCACGAGGCGCACGGAGGGCTCGACGGGGAAGATGTACTCCTTCTGCGCCATGTACTCCTTGAGGATGTCGGCCTGCACGGTGCCCGAGATCTTGTTGAGGTCGTAGCCCTTCCGCTCGGCAAGGGCGATGTACATGGCGAGCAGGATCCAGGCGCTCGGATTGATGGTCATCGAGACGGAGATCGTTTCCAGGTCGATGCCGTCGAACAGCGCCTCCATGTCTGCGAGCGAGTCGATCGACACGCCCTCGCGGCCGACCTCGCCCTCGCTCATCGGGTGGTCGGAGTCGTAGCCCATCAGGGTCGGCATATCGAAATCGGTCGAGATGCCGGTCTGACCCTGGCTGATCAGGTACTTGAAGCGCTTGTTGGTGTCCTCGCCCGTGCCAAAGCCGGCGATCTGGCGCATCGTCCAATTGCGGGAGCGGTACATGGTCGGGTAGGGGCCGCGGGTGAAGGGGTAGCGGCCGGGTAGGCCGACGTCCTCGGGCGGCGTTTCCGCAGCGTCAGCGGCCGTGTAGACCCGCTTCACCGGGATGTCGCCCAACGTGAAGAAGTCGATCTTGCGCTCGGCCTGCTTTTTCAGGAAGGCTGCGACCTCCTTGGCTTCCCAGTCCTTCACCTCCGCGCGGATCGCCTCGACGGGATCGGTGCCGACGGAAGCGCCTTTGGTCATCTCGTCCATGGTCGTTCCTCCCGGTGCGGGTTAGCCGATGGCCTGCGCGACGAGGTCGTCGGCGGACGTATAGGGATCGGTTTCGCGGCGTTCGAGCCGCGCGGCGAAATCCACGCTCAACGACTCGGCGGCGGCGGCGAAGCGGGCGATCAACAGGTTCTCCGCCGTCTTGACCAGGCGGAAGCGGGCGATCGCGAGGCGGCGCGCGCGGCCCGCTTCCGGGTCCGACGCCACGACGCGGTGGCGTTCGACCGCGTCGATGAATGTTTCGAAGCCCTCGCCCGTGTAGCTGGACACGCCGATGACGGGCGCCCGCCACGCCATCGCCGCCCCTTGGTGCGGCGACCCATGCGACATGCCGAGCGTCAGCATGGACTTCAGGTCGGACACGGTGCGGTGGGCGTCGCTGCGGTCGCACTTCGACACGACGTGGACGTCGGCGATCTCCAGCATGCCCGCCTTGATGGCCTGCACCTCGTCGCCGAGACCGGGGGCGGAAACCACGACCGTGGTTTGCGACGCCCTGGCGATCTCCACCTCGTCCTGCCCGACGCCGACGGTCTCGATCACCACCGTGTCGTAGCCGGCGAGATCGAGGATGTCGACGGCGTCGAGCGCCGCCCGCGCCATGCCGCCCATCGCGCCGCGCGTCGCCATCGAGCGGATGAAGACGTCGGGATCGAGCGCGAGATCGGTCATGCGGATGCGGTCGCCGAGGATCGCACCGCCGGAGTAGGGACTCGACGGATCGATCGCCACGATGCCGATGCGGTGCCCGCGCGCGCGCATCATCGTCGCGAGCCGGGCAACCAGCGTGGACTTGCCGCTGCCCGGCACGCCGGTGATGCCGATGACGTGGGCGCGGCCGGCGCGGCGGTACACGTCGGCCAACGCGCCACGCGCTTCCGGCATCGCCGCCTCGGCGCGCGAGATCAGCCGGCCGACCGCGGCGGTCTGCCCGGCCGCGACGCGCTCGACCAGTTCCAGCGAGGGGACGTAGGCGCTTGGCCGGCGGGTCATGGGCCGCTCCCGACACCGAGCTGCCGGTTGAGCTCGCGGAACACGGCACGGTCGTCGACGACGCGCTTCGCCTTGAAATCGGTGCGCGGCAGGACCCCGTGTTCGATGATCTCGACGACGGTGCGCAGGCCGAGCATCTTCTGCATGCGTCCGGCGATGTCCGCGCGGAGCGCCGCGCGGCGCGCAGCGGCGTCGTCATGCCTCAAGAAGTCGGCGCTGGCCTCGACACGCAGCAGCAGCTCGTCCATCGCGGCATCGCGGGTGATGACGATCTGGTGCTCGCCGCCGTAGTGCGGCAGCTCGTTCAGCACCGCATCGATCTCGCTGGGGTAGATGTTCTCGCCGCGGATCGTGAACATGTCGTCGATGCGCCCGAAAATGCCTTGGGGCAGCCGCGGGTAGGTGCGCCCGCATGGGTTCGGCCCGTCCTCCCAAAGGGTGAGGTCGCCCGAGGCAAGGCGGATCATCGGCTGCGAAGTCCGCTCCAGATGCGTGTAAACCGGCGTGCCGCGCTTGCCGAAGGGCACGCGGTGCGCGGTCTTCGGGTCGCACACCTCCGTGTAGATGATGTCCTGCCAGCACAGCATGCCGGGCGTTTCCGCGCTCCCCGCGACGTTCATGAAGGGCGACATCTCCGCCATCGAGCCGCTGTCGAAGACCTTGGCCCCGAAGAGCTCCTCGATCTTGTCGCGAACGCCGGGGATGGATGCGCCGGGCTCGCCGGAGAAGAACATGATGCGCATGGCGAAGTCGCGCGGGTTCAGCCCTCCGTTGATCGCCGCCTGGGCGAGGTGCAGCGCGTAGGTCGGCGTGCCGTAGAAGGCGGCGGGCTTCATCAGGTCGAGCCACTGCGCGCAACGCACCGTCATGCCCGGCGCGCCGGCGCCGAACGGGAACGATTTGGCGCGCAGCCGCTCGGCGCCGGCCAACGCGCCCCAGCTGCCCATGTAGAGGCTGAGGATGGCGGCGAGGCACACCATGTCGCCGGGACGGATGCCCATGCCCCACATGATGCGGGCGTGGGCGTTGCCGATCGCGCTCCAATCGTTGCGGCCGATGCCGAAGGCGGTCGGTCGCCCGGTGGTGCCGCTGGTGCCGTGGACCCGGAACACCTCGCCGTCGGGAATGCAAAGGTAGTCGCCGAACGGCGGCGCGGCCGCCTGGGACGCACGCAGATCCGCCTTGGTGACGACGGGCACCCTGTCCTCGAAGTCCTCAAGCGACCGCAGGTGGCTTGGGTGGAACCCGGCCTCGTCCCATTTGCGGCGGTAGAAGACCGACTCTTCATAGGCGTAGGCGCAGACGAGCTTGAGGCGCCCGAGGATTGCCTTGTCCCTGTCGCCGGCCGGCATGGTTTCGCGCTTGGGGAACCAGTACCGACTGCTGGCGGGCGGGATGTAGCTTTCGTCGTAGGCGGGCGGGAACGACCAGTCTTCCATGATCACCTCCTCCGCGGCCGTCAGCGCTCGCCGCGCTCGGTGACCAGGCGGTTCAAGGTGGACACGATGTAGTCGGGCGGGGTGTCCTGCAGCAGCACCTCCGCGACGCCCATTTCCTTGAGCTGCACCACATCCTCGTCGGGCATGACGCCGCCGGCGATGACGATCATGTCGTGGGCGCCCTTCTCGTCGAGCAGCTTGAAGATCTTGGGAAAGACGGTGAGCTGGACGCCGGACAGCAGGCTGACGCCGAGCACGTCGACGTCCTCCTGGATCGCCGCGTTGACGACCTCCTCCGGCGTGCGGTGGAGGCCGGTATAGACGACGTCCATGCCGGCGTCGCGCAGGGTGCGGGCGACGACCTTGACGCCGCGATCGTGCCCATCCAATCCGACCTTGGCCAACAGGACGCGAATCGGCATGTCAGACGACCTCCCTCTTCAGACGTTGCACTCTGAATTCAGAACACACTCGAAGACGCGATCGGCTTCGTCAAGCCGCCTGAACGAGGGATGCATCGTCACGATCAGCGCTGGGCGTACGCGACCTCGCGGGCCGGCGACGAGGCGCGCAGTGCTTGTCGGCCTCTCGAACCCGGCCGGTGCGCGCCGCCCTCGGCCCTTGGCGTCGCGATCCCGCCTCATGTTCTGTCCTTGCGCATGCGGTCATAGGCACCGATCATGTGATCGCGCATCAAGGTGGCGGCGGTATCCCCGTCCCCCCTGGTCATGGCTTGGAAGATTCGGCTGTGCTCCTGCCACACGGCGATGGACATGCCGGGGTAGGCAAGGACCTCGCCCATCGCCCGACGCAGATGTCGCCAATGCAGGCGCAAGGCTTCCCCGATAAGTGGATTGCCGGAAACTTCATAAACGAGGGAATGGAAATCGACGTCGGCCTGCAGGCTGGCCCGCGCGTCGCCGGCGATCACGAGGTTTCGCCCGTGCTCGACGAGCGAGCGCCCGCGCAAGATCGCCTGCTTCGTCATGTTCTTCGACGCCAGCTTGGCGGCGAGCGGCTCCAGCACGGACCTGATCTGGTAAACGTTCTCGAAGAACGCCCGCTCGACCGGGGTGACGATGAGGCCACGACGGCCCGAGGCGACGAGAAAGCCCTGCGCCTTCAGAACGGCAAGGGCATGGGTCACCGGCTGGCGGGACACGTTCAGCCGTGCGGCGATGTCCTCCTGCGTGAGCCGTTCCCCCGATTTGAAGGTGCCGTCGCACAAGGCGTCGAGGATCACGCTGTAGGTCTGGTCGACGAGACTGTTCTGCCTTTCCAACGATTCCATCGCCTGACCTGTTATCCTCCGAGCGAGCCGCGCCTCGACGGCCTTTGGCGCGTCACGTCTTAGCGGCCGCACCGCGCATGCACCATTCGGCGAGAGGGACGGTCGGTGCCGCGCGTCGATCGATGATGGGGCGACCATGAAGTGCCGATCGAAGCTCCTCCGACCGGCGGTGGTCGCCTCGACGCGAGGTGCCCAGGTAAGGAGGCGTGCAATCTCAGGAGCAGGACATGGCCACATCTCCAGACGACCTCAAGCCGATCCTCGCCCGGCTCGAGGCCCTCGAGCGCGAGGTCGCCATGTTGAAGGAACAGCCCGTCGCAGCCCCGGTCGCGGCACGCGATCGTCCGATCATCGATCCCGGTACGCCGGGCGCCTCTCCGCACGCCCGGGAAGTGACCGGCGATCAGTAGGACGCCGAGAGTTCGGCGACGTGTGCAATGGGAAGATGCGTCGTGCCGGTCCTGCCTTCCCGGGCCGCCCGACGCAACGCGCCGACGGCAGCATACGAACCTATCGACGGATTGTCTGAGCGCTCGCTCAAGCAGGTCGGTCCTTCATAGGTACCCAATGCTCGGCTGGTATGGTCTCGGCAAGCTACTGCCTGGCGAAGTAGAGGCTTCTCAACTGCTCCTTGAGTGTGGTCTCGACGCGTCGTCCCCAGCTACCGTGAGGTCAGTCGTTTGGGGCTGACCTTGACGCCGATCATCGCCCGGACCCCTCGTTGAGATACACTCATCGGTCTGCTGATCCCGATGCACCCAGGTAGTGCTCGGCCCCAAGCTGCTCACAGACGCTGTCATCGGGTGCCCGCTTGCCCCGTGTCATACCTTGCGACATAGGTGCGGCGCGAGCGACGTAGCAGCGTTTAGGGGGGATCAAGGACGTGATCGGTTTCCGTATTCTTCCAAGACGCCGTGCAGTACCGGCGGAATGCGTCGCGCGCTATCGCTCGCTACCCGTCGCAAACGTGAGCGACTCGATGGCGCGGATGTCGGCAGCTGGGCCGCGCCTGCGTCCAATGCATGCCGGGCGCATGATGGCCGGACCGGCCTTGACGGTCAAAACCAGGCCTGGCGACAACCTGCTGATCCACAAGGCGATCGCCCTTGCCGAGCCCGGGGACGTCATCGTGGTCGACGCCGGCGGCGTTCTGACCAATGCGCTGTTCGGCGAGATCATGTCGACCGAGGCGCAGGCGCGTGGTGTCGAAGGCATCGTGATCGACGGTGCAATCAGGGACGCTGCGGAAATCCGGGCGGCCAACTTTCCCGTCTACGCCGCCGGCATAACCCATCGTGGGCCCTACAAGGATGGTCCGGGCGAGATCAATGTCTCCATCGCCTTTGACGGCATGGTGATCGAGCCGGGCGACCTGGTGATCGGCGATGCCGACGGCCTGCTTTGCGTTTCGTTCGACGACGTTGAGGCCGTTTACGCCGCGGCGGCCAAGAAGCACCAGGTCGAAGAAGCCGTGCTGCGCGACATCAGGGCCGGCGCGATGCGCGACAAGACCTGGATCGACGAAGCGCTGGCCCGGCTCGGCTGCGAGATCATCGAGTGAACGACGCGCCTCGCGTCCTCGTCACGGGCAACCACCTCGCCGAAGAGGCCGTCGCGGTTCTGCACGGGATCGGGGCGCAGCTCGACTTCATGGCCGGTCCCGTCACGGGCGCGCTCCTCATCGCACGGCTTGCGGAACGCCCGACCGTGGCGCTGCTGATGCGTGGCAACCCGCCGGTCGACGCCGCCGTGCTCGCCGCCGCGCCGGCCCTGCGCGTCGTCGCCAAGCACGGCGCTGGCGTGGACAGCGTGGACCTCGCCGCGGCGACGCGCGCCGGCGTGCTCGTCATGGTCGCCTCCGACGCCAACGCGCCCGCCGTGGCCGAGCACACGCTGGCGCTGATCCTTTCGCTCGGGCGGGACCTGCCGGCGCTGGCTGCCTCGACGCGGGCGGGAACGTGGCTGCGCGGCAGCTACGCCGGACGGGAGGTGCGCGGGCGCACGCTCGGGATCGTCGGCTTTGGCCGGATCGGGTGCCGCGTGGCCGAACTCGCCCGCGCCTTGGGGCTCGACATCGTCGCGTTGCCGCGTCGGCCGGGCACTGTCGCTACCGGCCTTGCCCGCGAGGCCGCGTCGCTGCACGCGCTGCTCGCCGAGGCCGACATCGTGAGCCTGCACGTCCCGCTCGGCCCCGACACGCGCGGGATGATGGACCGTGCCGCGATCGGGGCGATGAAGCGCGGCGCGCTGCTCGTCAACACCGCCCGAGGCGCACTGGTGGATGAGGCGGCCCTGGTCGAGGCGCTCGAATCCGGCCATCTTGCCGGCGCCGCGCTCGACACCCTGGTGCAGGAGCCGCCCGAGACGGAACGCCCGATCCTGCGTGCGCGCAATGCCCTGGTCACACCGCACGTCGCCGCGATGACGGCGGAGTCCATCGTCCGCATGGGCGTTGATGCGGCGCGCAACATTGCGGCCGTGCTCTCGGGGCAGCCGATCGACAAAAGCAGCGTCGTCAATCCCGACGTGCTCGATCGGAACTGACCGGCGGGCGCCGAGCGGGCCGGAACAGGAGATCAAGGTGGCGGCACTCGGCTGGTATTCGACGCTTTCGCGACTGGAGCGGCGCACGTTTCTCGCCGCCTTCGGCGGGCTCGCGCTCGACTCCATGGATACCACCATGTACGCGCTCGTCACGCCGACCCTGATCGCGGTGCTCGGCATTTCGCGACCCGAGGCCGGGCTGCTCGCCACCGTCAACCTGATCGGCTCCGCGGTGGGCGGCTGGTTCGCCGGCATGGCGGCCGATCGCTTCGGGCGCGTTCGCGTGTTGCAGGCGACGATCCTGATCGTGGCGGTTTCGACCTTCGCCGCGTCCTTCGCCGAAGGCTTCTGGTACCTGTTCGTCGCCCGCGCGATCCAGGGCATCGGCTACGGCGGCGAGGCGGCGGTCGGCGCGGTGCTCGTCGCCGAGGTCGTGGCGCCGCGGATTCGCGGGCGCGTCGCGTCCGCCATCCAGAGCGGCTACGCCCTCGGCAACGCGGTGTCCGTGGCGCTGATGCCGGTGATCTTCGCCACCGTCACGCGCGACCCGGGGTGGCGCATCCTGTTCGCCGTCGGGCTGGTGCCGGCCGTTTGCGTCTTCTTCGTGCGCCGTTTCGTGCCGGAGTCGGGGCTGTTCGTCGAGGAGATAGCTTTGCAGCGGGCGATGGGCACGGCGCCGCCGAGCCCCTGGACGATCTTCGGCCCCGCCTACATCAGGCGCACGGTGGTGGCGACCCTGTTCACTACCGGCACGTTCGGCGCGGCCTACGTGCTCATCACCTGGCTGCCGACCTACGTCCAGAGCGTGCTGAAGCTGCAACTGTCGCAAACGGCCGGCTACCTCGGCGTCAACATCTTCGGGTCGTTCTGCGGACCGCTGGTGTTCGGCTTCCTCGCCGACCGCATCGGTCGCCGCCGCACGTTCATGCTGTTCCTGGTGCTGCAGGCGCTGAACATCGTCGTCTACACGCAGGCGCCGATCGGCCCCGCCACCACCGTCGCGCTCGGCTTCTTCCTCGGTGCCTTCCAGGGCGGTCTCGCCTCTGGCCTGATGCCGACCTTTTCCGAGCTGTTCCCGACGGACATCCGGGCTAACGGGGCCGGGTTCGCGCTCAGCGCGGGACGCGGCTTCGGTTCGTTCGTCCCGGCGCTGGTCGGCCTGCTGTCCGTGGAGCTGCCGCTCGGCAACGCCATGGCGGTGTGCGCCTGCGCGAGCTACGCCGCCGCCTTCATCGCAGCCCTGTTCCTTCCCGAAGCGAGCGGCATCGACCTGCGCTCGCTGGCGACCGCGCGCGAACAGGGGGACGCGCCGCACGCCGCCGCGGCGTCGTCGGCGGCCGGAGGCGCGGGACCGACATCCTGAGCGGTGCCGCAGCGCTCGACGGACGACGCATGGAGGCAGGCATGATCATCGACATCCACGGCCATTACACCACCGAGCCGGCACGCCTGCTCCGCTTTCGCAAGGACCAGCTCGCCGCGCTCGAGGACGCGACGCGGTGCCCCGACCCGGACGACGCCGCGGTTTCCGATGACGACCTGCGCGCTTCCGTCGAACCGCAGCTTAAGCTGCAACGGGAGCGGGGTACCGATCTCACGATCTTCTCGCCCCGCGCCTCGGGCATGGCGCACCACCTCGGCACGGAGGACACGAGCCGGGACTGGGCGCGGATCTCGAACGACCTCATCTGCCGCATCTGCGCCCTGTACCCCGACAACTTCGCCCCCATGGGACAGCTGCCGCAGTTTCCCGGCGTGTCGCCGGCGAACTGCCGCGCCGAGATCGATCGCCTCGTCGGGCTCGGCTTCGTCGGAGTCAACCTGAACCCCGACCCGTCCGGCGGCTACTGGACCGACCCGCCCCTCACGGACAGGCACTGGTACCCGCTCTACGAGAAGCTCTGCGAGGCGGAGATCCCGGCGATGGTCCACGTGTCGTCGTCCTGCAACCCGAACTTCCACGCCACCGGCGCCCATTACATCAACGCCGACACCACCGCCTTCATGCAGCTGCTCCAGGGCGATTTGTTCCACGACTTCCCCGAGCTGAAGTTCGTCATCCCCCACGGGGGCGGCGCCGTGCCGTTCCACTGGGGCCGCTATCGCGGCCTCGCCATGGCATTGAAGAAGCCGCTGCTCGGCGAGCACCTGCTCAAAAACGTCCACTTCGACACCTGTGTCTACCATCTGCCCGGCATGGAGCTGATGGCCAAGGTCGTTCCCATCGATAACATCCTTTTTGCGTCCGAGATGATCGGGGCGGTCAAGGAGATTGATCCGGAAACGGGGCACTACTTCGACGATACGAGGCGCTATATTGACCAGCTTGCAGGATTGGACGAGGTGAGCCGCGCCAAGATCTTCGAAGGCAATGCCCGACGCGTATACCCGCGCCTCGATCAGCAGCTGAGAGCGCGTGAGCAACGCGCGCATCGGCTA
>CAXTFM010000064.1:0-17363 GCA_964243435.1 uncultured Beijerinckiaceae bacterium | reverse complement strand
TGCCTGTCCGCCAACACCAGCTTCGTCGGCTTCCCCCGCCTGTGCCGCAACGTGGCGGAGGACGGTTACCTGCCGAAGTCCTTCGCCCAGCCCGGGCGCCGCCTCGTTTACACCGCCGGCGTGATCTTCCTGTCGCTCGGCGCCGGCGGCCTCCTCGTCGCCTTTGACGGCATCACCGACAGGCTGATCCCGCTGTTCGCCGTCGGCGCCTTCCTGTCCTTCACGCTGAGCCAGGCCGGCATGGCGGCGCACTGGGCGCGGCAACGCCGCAGCCGCGGCGACAGGGTCCGGCTTTGGGTCAACGGCGTGGGGGCGCTCGTCACCGGGGCGGCGCTCGCCATCATCCTCGTCGCCAAGTTCGTCGAGGGGGCGTGGCTGACCGTGCTGGTCATCCCGCCCGCCGTCCTCCTCCTCATCGTCACCCGACGCTATTACGACGACCTCGACCGCCAGATCCTGCAAGGGAGCCGCCGCGGCCTCGACCTCAGCGACCACACGCCCCCCGCCGTGCTCATCCCCCTCGAGCGCTGGGACCGGATGGCCCGCAACGCGCTCCACGTCGCCGCCCGCCTGTCGCCCGACATCGTGGCGCTGCACCTCGTCGACCTCGGGGGGCCGGATGCGGCGGGGAGAGAAGGGCAGTTCCGCGACGACTGGCGGCGCTTCGTCGAGGAACCGGCGGTCGCGGCGAACCTGCCGCCGCCGAAACTGCAGTTCGAGCGCACGCCCTACCGCAGCATGGTGGCGCCGCTGCTGCGCGAGATCGAACTGCTGCGACGCGACGATCCGAAACGCGCCGTCATCGTGGTGCTGCACGAACTCACCGGCGTGCGCTGGTGGCGCGCGCTGCTCCACACTCGGCGCACGCAGCGCCTTCGCACGCGCATCCTGCGCTACGCCGCCACCGACGTTTCGATCCTGGTGCTGCCCTGGCAGCTGGAAGTGCCGCAGGTCGAGCGCATGCTCGAGGACGAGGAGCCGCGCGCGGCGTGAGCGCGGCGCCAGCGCCCCGTGCGGAGCGAGGCGGCCACGGCCTTGGGCGATATGTCTCATTTGACGCTTCCGCCCGCGCTGCCACTGTCGCGCATGGACCACCGAGAATGCAACGCGCATCCCGCCCGCACCGCGCGCCGCATGGTGATCTTCAGCGTGCTCGCCGCCGCCGCCCTGATGCTCGTCATGCTCGCCCTGGTCGTGCACTGAGGGTCCGCAGCGCTCCCGTGGCGCTCGCTGGTTTCCAACGCATCTGCTAACCGACGCCGTCGCATGCCGGCGCCAGCCGGTCGCGCATCGGCGGCCGGCGCGGGGACGGGGTCGGCCCGGGCGCGCTCCGGCGCCCCAGCGATCGATGGAGCCTGTTTCGCGGTGTTGCACGATTCGTCGGTGGTGTTGGAGTTCGCGGCCGGCCTCGTCATCGTCCTCGCGACGCTCATCGACGTGTTCTCGACGGTGCTGGCGCCCGGCCCGGCGAACGGCCACCTGCGCATCGCCGCCCGCCTCCGTGAGCTGACGCTTCCGCTCTGGCGCTACGCGTCCAGGACGCGGGGCGGCGGCGGTCGCCAGCGCCTGTCGAACGTCTTCGCGCCCGTGCTCTTCTGCCTGGCCTTCGGCGCCTGGCTGCTGCTGCTGCTGGCCGGCTTCGGCTTGCTGTTCCAGGCCTGGGGCGGGTCGTTCACGCCGCCGCTGGTCGGCGTCGACCAGGCCCTCTACGTCGCCGGCTCGTCCCTGCTCACGCTCGGCGTCAGCGAGGTCAACGCCCATGGCGCCGCGCGCTGGCTGGTTCTGTGGGCCGCGCTGTCCGGCTTCGGCGTGATCACCGCCACCATCACCTTCATCCTTCAGGTGCAGGCGAGCCTGCACCAGCGCGAGGCGGGCGTGCTGACGCTGAGCGGCCTCGCGGGCAGCCCACCCTCCGGCATCGTGCTCCTGGAGTCCTTTGCCAAGCTCAAGCTGCAGCCCGAACTCCCCGCCTTCTTCAAGGACTGGCGGGACTGGTCGGCGGCGGTGCTGCACAGCCACGCCTCCTATCCCGTGCTGGTGTATTTCCATTCCATGGATGCGGAAAGCGACTGGCTGTCCGCCCTGAGTGCGGTGCTTGACGCGGCAACGCTGCTCGAAGTGCTCACCCTCGACGCCGCATCCGGCTCCGCCACCTTGATGCGCCGCTCCGGATCGCGGACCCTGTCGCACCTGTGCGATCTGTTCGCCATCGCCCCGGAGGACGACGAACCCGTGGGCGACGACCTCGTCGCTTCGCTCTGCGACCGGCTGCGCAAAGCCGGTTACGACACCTGCGAAGGCCACGGCGTCGCGACGCGGCTGCTCATGCTGCGCGCGGACTACAGCGGGCGCCTGGACGCCCTCGCCGGGCATCTCGGCGCGGAGCGCATGAGCCTGGACCCGAACAGGGGTTGAAGGCGTATGTCGACGGCGGCGGCGGCACGGCGCCGGTTGTAGGCGTTATCTCGCGAGCCGGCGCGTGGTACGCGCTGTCGGCGGACGGCAGGCACGCGCCTCGACGCGGGTGCGGCTCGGGCATGGGGCGGGGACGATCAGGTGAGGTCAGCCGAGGACACCGACTTCCAGGGCGGCGGCGCGATGGGGGCGCGCATGCGCTCCCACGACTGGCGCGCGACGCCGCTCGGCGCGCCCGCCGGATGGCCGCCGGCGCTGAGGACGATCGTCGCCGTCGTCCTTGCCGCGAAGCAGCCCATGTACACCGCCTGGGGACCCGGGCTGACGCTGCTCTACAACGACGGCTACCGGACGCTGCTCGGTTCCAAGGACCGCGACGCGCTCGGCAGCCCGTTCCTCGACGTGTGGGCGGAGGTCCGCGACGAGCTGGTGCCGCTGGTCGAGCGCACCCTGGCGGGCGAACCGGTCCACATGAGCGACATCACGCTGGAGGTGGTGCGCGACGGCCGCGCGCCGGAAGCGCATTTCGCGTTCTCCTACACGCCGGTCCGCGGCGACGGCGGCGCCGTGGACGGCCTGCTCTGCGTGTGCAGCGAAACCACCGAGGAGGTGTTCGCCGCCCGGCGGCAAACCTTCCGCCTGGAGCTGGAGGACGCGCTGCGCGGCCTCGAAGCGCCCGACGCCATCGTCGCCACGGCCGTTGCGACGCTCGGCCGCCACCTCGGCGCCAACCGCGTCGGCTACGGCGAGGTCCAGGCGGACGACGCCACCGTGGCGATCGGTGCGGTCCACGTGGACGGGGTGGCGCCGCTCGCCGGCCCGTACCGGCTCGACGCCTTCGGCCGCGCCTCCATCAAGCGCCTGCGTCGCGGCCGCACGGTGGTGGTGGCCGACATCCGGCACGAGCCCGACTTCGATCCGGCGACGTTCGAGGCCATCGAGACGATGGCCTTCGTGTCCGTGCCGGTGCTGCGGGCAGGGCAGCTCAAGGCGACCCTGTTCGCCACCCAGGCGACCCCGCGGCACTGGTCGGCGGGGGAGGTCGCGCTGATGCAAACCGTCGCGGCGCGCGTCAGCGACATGGTGGAGCGGGTACGCGCCGAGCACGAGGCGCGCGCCAACGAGGCGCGCTTCCGCACCCTCACGCAGGCCATCCCCAACCAGGTCTGGACCGCCGCGCCCGACGGGGTGCTCGATTGGGCCAACGACCGCACCTTCGCCTATAGCGGGGCGTCCGACGTCGGTTTCGAGGGGCGGGGCTGGGCGGCGATCGTCCATCCCGACGACCTGCCGGCCGCCGGCGCGCGCTGGGCGGCGTCGGTCGCCACCGGCGGGGTGTACGAGATCGAGTTCAGGATCCGCCGCGTCGACGGCGCGTACCGCTGGCATCTCGTGCGCGCCGTGCCCCAGCACGACGGCGCGGGCGCCGTGATCCGCTGGATCGGCACCAACACCGACATCGACGACCAGAAGCGGGCCGAGCTGGAGCTTGAGGCGGCCAAGCACGCGGCCGAGGAGGCCAACTTCGCCAAGTCGACCTTCATCGCCAACATGAGCCACGAACTGCGCACGCCGCTGTCGGCGATCATCGGCTATTCCGAGATGATGGCGGAGGAGATCGAGGACGGCGCCGCGCCGGCCAGTCTCGCGCGCGACATCGGCAAGGTCGAGTCCAACGCCCGCCACCTGCTCGGCCTCATCAACGACGTCCTCGACCTCAGCAAGGTCGAGAGCGGCAAGATGGAGGCCTATGCCGAGGCGTTCGACGTGCGCGCCATGGTGACCGAGGTCGGCGCCACCGTGGACGCGCTGATGGAAAGGAAGCGCAACCGCCTCGTGGTCGACCTCGGCGCCGAAAACGGCGCGGGGCTCGGCGCCATGCACTCCGACGTCACCCGGGTGCGCCAGATCCTGCTCAACCTCATCGGCAACGCCGCCAAGTTCACGGAAGCGGGCACGGTGACGCTCGCGGTGACGCGCGAGGGCGACGCCGTGCGCTTCGCCGTCGCCGACACCGGCATCGGCATGACGCCGGAGCAGCTGTCGAAGCTGTTCCAGCGCTTCCAGCAGGCCGACGCGTCGACGACCCGGCAGTTCGGCGGCACGGGGCTCGGCTTGGCGCTGACCAAGGCCTTCGTGACGCTGCTCGGCGGCGACGTCGCCGTGGCGTCGAGGCTGGGCGAGGGCAGCACCTTCACCGTCACCCTGCCGGCGCGGCTCGCCCCCGCGGCCGGGGCTGCGGCCGGCGACGCCGCCGCCGCCGCGGAACGGGCCGACGCCCGTCTCCGCGACGTCGTGCTCGTCATCGACGACGACGAGACCCAGCGCGACCTCACCAGCCGCTTCCTCGCGCGCGAGGGTTTCACCGCACGCACCGCCGCCGACGGGCCGACGGGCCTCGCGCTGGCGCGCCGGTTGCAGCCGCGCGCCATCCTGCTCGACGTCACCATGCCGATGATGGACGGCTGGTCGGTGCTGACTGCCCTGAAGGCCGACCCCGACCTTTGCGCGATCCCCGTGGTGATGGTGACCTTCCATTCCGAGCGGGCGCTCGCCACCTCGCTGGGAGCCGCCGACTACGTGATGAAGCCGATCGACTGGAGCCGGCTGCACCACGTGATGGCGCCGTTCCGCGACGCGGAGGGCGACGTGCTGGTGGTGGACGACGAGGCCGAGCTGCGCACGCTCACCCGGCACGCCCTCGAACGGAGCGGGTGGAGCGTCACCGAGGCGGCGAACGGCGCGGAAGCGTTGGAGCAGGTGACGCGCGCGCTGCCCCGCGCGATCCTGCTCGACCTTTCCATGCCGGTGATGGACGGCTTCGCCTTCCTCCACGAGCTGCGGACGCGCGCGGGATGCGCCGACGTGCCCGTCGTGGTGCTCACCGCCCGCGACCTGACCCCCGAGGACCGTCGCCGGCTGCGCGGTGCCGACCAGGTCCTGAACAAGGGCGACACGCGCATGGCCGACCTCGTGCAAAAGCTGCACAGCCTGGGAAGGCAGGCGACGGCCGCCTAGATGACGTCGGGCGTTCCCGCGCCGGGAGCGTGCGGGCAGGCGGGCCGCAGCGCCGCCGCGACAGGAGGGGTGTCCAATGGACAAGGACGACAAGACGACACGCGACGACTTCCACGAGGCGGTCAACATGACGGCGAAGCAGCTGGAGGACTGGCTCGGCACCGAGCACAGCCGCGAGGTCGGCTGGGGCGAGGGCGAGTCGGTCGGCCACCAGGCCGGCCGGCGCATCGTGGAGATCAAGAACAAGAAGCAGGCCGACCTCGGCGCGGACGACTACGCCCACATGCGCAAGGTCGTCGGCTACGTGCATCGCCACATGGCGCAGCGCCCGAGCGGCGACGTCACCGACACGCGCTGGCGCTATTCGCTGATGAACTGGGGCCACGACCCGAAGAAGTAGCCGCCGTCCCGCCCCGAGCCCGCTTCGCGGACTCCTGTCGGGTGAGCGCCTTTCCGGACGGTCCGCGTGTTCGGGAGCGGCGGCGGAAGCGTCGCACGGCACCCTGCGGACGGCCCGGCGTGCCCGGTGGACTGCGGCGGCTCGCCCCTGCGACAAGCCGCCGGTCAACTCGCGCGCCATCCCTGCATTCGCCCCGCGCCCGGCACGCCGCCGAGCGGAGGAGATCAAGAATGGCCGAACTCGCAACCCAGTACCGCGACGCCCTCAAGAGCACGCGCGCCCTCGAGGAGCAGGGCCTGCAGCAGATGAAGAGTCAGGTGTCGAGCCTCGGCGACTACCCGCGCTACCAGACGGTGCTGACGCAGCACATCCCCGTGACGGAAAAGCAGATCGGGCGGCTCGATACGGCGCTCGCCGAGGTCGACGAGGGGGCATCCGGCCTCAAGGAAACGGTGACCAAGGTCGCCGGCACGATCGGCGCCGCGATGCACGGCCTCGCCGGCGACGCCGTCCTCAAGAACCTATTTGCCGGTTATGCCTTCCAATACGACCAGATCGCGGCCTACCGCTCGCTGGTCGTCTTCGCCAAGGCGGCCGGCCACGAGGCATCGGTGAGGGCCTTCGAGATGACCATCCAGGAGGAGAAGGAGGCGGCGGCGGCCATCGACGAGATCATCGAGGTGGTGACGACGCGCTACATCGAGTTGTCGGGCAAGGCAGGCTGACGCCGCCCGCCGCAACGAGGGCTCGCGAGCGGGGAAGCCGCCGGTGCAGGCTATGGTCGGGGTCCGCGAAACCCTGGCCGCGCCCTGCTCGGGCAGGGCTGCCGGGCAAGGAAACCCGTCCGCCGGTCAGATTTGTTCGACGTTGTGCACTTCCGGCACGAAATGCGACAGCAGGTTCTGGATGCCGTGCTTCAGCGTCGCCGTCGAGGACGGACAACCCTGGCAGGAGCCCTTCATCGCGAGGTACACCGTGCCCTCGCGGTAGCCGCGGAACTTGATGTCGCCGCCGTCGCCGGCCACGGCCGGGCGCACGCGGGTTTCGAGCAGGTCCTTGATCGTGTCGACGAGGTCGGCATCGTCCGCGTCGAAGAACTCGTCGTGCTCGGCGCCGTCGGCGTCCTCGTTGTCGGCGAGGAGCGGCGCCCCCGAGGTGAAGTGCTCCATGATGGTGCCGAGCACGGCCGGCTTGAGCACCTGCCACTCGCTGTCGTCGGTCTTGGTGACGGAGATGAAGTCCGCGCCGTAGAAGACGCCGCCGACGCCCTCGATCTCGAACAGCGCGCCGGCGAGCGGCGAGCGCTGCGCGGCCGCGTTGCGGTCGCGCACGTCCAGCGTCCCCTCGGGGAGCACGGTGCGGCCCGGCAGGAACTTCAGCGTCGCCGGATTCGGTGTGGCTTCGGTTTGAATGAACATCGGGCTTGGCGTCTACCGCAGGCTGTGAGGGCAAGCGTGCCCGTTGCCGTTACATATGGCGATCGGGTGGGAGGGCACAAGCCGCGCGTGGCACCGCCGAACCGCGCCGGCGCGTGCGCCGCCGGCGGTTCAGGCGACTTTCTGCTGCGGCGCGGCAACGCCGATCATGCCGGTGTCGATCACCGGCATCGCGCTGCCGTCCGGCACGGCGCGCAGCGTCACGACCCCGTCCTCGGCGGTGGCGCTGACGACGAGGTGGGCGTCGCGGGCGACGAGCCCGGCATAGAAGGCCTGGATGCCGTGGGCGTCGACGCCGTTCGCAGGCTCGCCGGCGAGCAGGTGCGGCGTGTGGCTTTGCAGCTTGGCGTTGGTGCCGGCCGCGGTGACGGTGAAGGTCATCGCGTTGTCGGTGCCGTCGGTCGACACGGTGATGACGCCGCCGCGCGGGATCGCCTGCGTGGCGATGAGCACCAGGTTGAGGATGAGCTTGACCTTGTTCTTCGGCAGCAGGGCGCGGGTCGCGTCCCAGCGCAGCTTGGTGCGCTCGTCGCCGACGAGGCCGCGCGCGACGCTTTCCGCGTCCCCCGTGTCGATGGAGGCGCCGGCGGAGCCGGCCGCACCGAAGGCGAGGCGGCAGAACTGCAGGCGCGCCGAGGCCACGTGGGTCGACTTCTTGATGAGGTCCATCGCGAAGCCGCGCATGTCCGGGTCCTTCTCCGACTCCAGCACCTCGAGGCCGTTGGCGATCGCCCCGACGGGGCTGATGACGTCGTGGCACACGCGCGAGCAGAGCAGGGCTGCGAGGTCGAGCGGGTCGAGGGAGAAGGTCGTCATCGACGCATCCATGGTGAGGCTTCGGGGTCGGGGGCGCGCTCGACCGCGTCCGCCAGCTAGGCGGGCTCTTGGTTAATGCGCGGTTTACGCGGGAACGCGGCGACTCACTCGTCCCCACAATTAACGTCGGGCTTCCGCGCCTGCCAAGACCTCACGTCGGGTGAGGCCACGGCAGGCGTGCACGCGACGGCGTCACCCGTCAGAACGGGATGCGCGTGCCGTCCCAGGCGAAAAAGCCGCCGCTGTCGGCCGGCGACAGGCCGCCGATCACCCGCAGCAGGTGGCCGGCCGCGACGGCGGGGGTGAACAGCGTGGCGCCATCGCTCCCGCCGGGGCGGAACGGCGCGCTGAGCGGCGTCGCCACCGTGCCCGGATGCAGCGCGACGACGATCAGGTCCGGTCTGCCGCGCCGGGTTTCGACGGCGAGGGTGCGCACGAGCTGGTTCAGCGCCGCCTTCGCCGCGCGGTAGCCGTACCAACCGCCGAGCCGGTTGTCCTCGATGCTGCCGACACGGGCCGACAGCACGGCGAAAACGCTGCGCCCCGCGCGCGGCATCCGCGGAACCGCGTGCTTGGCGACGAGCGCCGGCCCGATCGCGTTCACGGCGAAGCTGCGCGCGAGCAGGGTCGCGTCGAGCGCGCGCATGGTCTTCTCCGGCTGCTGCGCTTCGTCGTGGAGCAGGCCGGTGGCGACGACGACGAGGCGCAGCGCGCCTTCGTCCGGCACGTCGGCGAAGGCGGCCGCGATGCTCGCCTCGTCGGTCAGGTCGAGCCGGCCCGGCAGCACGCGAAAGGCCGGCGGCGGTGGTCGTCGCGCCAGGGCGTGGACGGGCACGCCCGCTTCGGCCAGCGCCGCGGCGATCGCGCCGCCGATGCCGCCGCCCGCGCCGACCACGGCGGCGCGATCGGCGCCGGTCAGGCCGTGGGTCAGATCATGGGTTGGATTTTGGGCAAGCTCGCTCAAGCGCGTCGATCCTTCTCCGCCGTCGCACTCCGCCGCGCTGCCTCCGTGGACAACGGGCGAGGCACGGCGAACTGTTGCGTCGGCGAAACGCCGCGGCAGATTTGATTGTGTCGGGATCATGCCCATCTTGCCTCGATACGCGGGGAGGCGCATGCCTTCTCGCCTTCGCGACGGGTGCAATGATGGCGTTGGCCGCTGGCTTCCTCGACGGCATCGATTGCGACGAGATCGCCGAAATCTTCGCCGAGCTGACCGTCGAGGCGGCGATCGCCGTCATGTGCGTGTATGCCGGCGAGATCCACGCCCGGCAGAAGGCCGACAGCAGCATGGTCTGCGACGCCGACGAGCGCGCGGAGGCGATCATCCTTTCCGGGCTGCAGGCACGCCTGCCGTATCTTCCGGTCGTCGCCGAGGAGGCCGCGTCGCGCGGCGAGAAACCGCGTTGCGGGCGCGCCTTCATCCTGGTCGACCCGGTGGACGGCACGCGCGAGTTCTTGCACCGCAACGGCGAGTTCACCATCAACATCGCCCTCATCCTCGACGGTATCCCGCGCGCCGGGGCCGTTTACGCCCCCGCGCTCGGGCGGTTGTGGATGGCCGGCACGCGCGCCTACGCCGTCGATGTCGCGCCGGGTGCGGCGTTACCGCCGCGCGCCGCCCGCGAACTCATCCACGCCCGCGTCAACCCGCATGACGGCCTCGTCGCCCTCGCCAGCCGCTCCCATTGCGACCCGCGCACCGAAGCCTTCCTCGCCGGGCTGCCGATCTCGGAGCGGCGCACGGCGGGGTCGTCGCTGAAGTTCTGCGTCGTGGCCGAGGGCAAGGCGGACGTGTACCCCCGCTTCGGTCAAACAATGGAATGGGACACCGCCGCGGGCGACGCCGTGCTGCGGGCCGCCGGCGGGTCGGTCGTCGACGAGACCGGCATCGCCCTGCGCTACGGCAAGGCCGAGCACCACTACCGCAACGGTCCCTTCGTGGCCTGGGGCGACCGCGCCACCACGCCGGCGCCGGTGCCCTCGAGCTGCGCGCCGGCTTAAGCCTTTCTCAACCCTGTCTTGCCAGCGTCGACCGGTGAAGCGCGGCGGCCACGTCGGCCGCCGCCGGAAGCCTGGGGGTTTGCGCGATGGGGCGTGAAGGGCGGTGGCGTGGAGGGCGCAGGGACGTGCTGCGGGCGATGGCCGCGTGTGCCGGGACGGCCGCGCTGGCGCCGGTGCGCTTGTCGGCGGCCTATGACGAGCGGCCGATCCCCTACACCTCCGACGAGATCGTGCTGAGCGGCCACCACTTCTTCGGTTCGGTGTCGCGCGGTCTCGCCGACGTGGTCGAGACGGCGACGCACCGTTGGGGCAGCCCCAACGCCTACGTGCTCGGCGAGGAGGCCGGCGGCGCCTTCTTCGGCGGGCTGCGCTACGGCGAGGGCCGGCTGTTCACGCGCCGCGGCGCCGAGGAGCGGCTGTTCTGGCAGGGGCCGTCGCTCGGCTTCGACACCGGCGGCGACGGCGACCGCACGATGATGCTGATCTACCACCTGCCGGCGCGCCAGGCCATCTACCGACGCTTCGGCGGCGTCGACGGCTCGGCCTACTTCGTCGGCGGCCTCGGGATGACGGCGCTCGTCGCCGACGAGATGGTGGTGGTGCCGATCCGCACGGGCGTCGGCGCCCGCCTCGGCGTCAACGTCGGCTACCTCAAGTTCACCCCGCACTCGACCTGGAACCCGTTCTGACGGCGACGCGTCCCGGCGCATGCCGGAGGCGCGACCTTTGCCGCCCATCCCCCGTCGTGCCATACACGGCGCCGGGGTATGGCTCCCGCGGCGGCCGAGGGGCTCGTGATCGAACAGGCTATCTATTTCGCGCTCGGCTGCATCGTCACCGCCCTCGGGGCGCTGATGTTCGCGCCGGTGTTCTGGAATCGTGCGCTGCGCATCACGCGCAGGCGGCTGCAGCTCCAGGTCCCGCTGTCCATGCAGGAGATCTACGCCGAGCGCGACCAGCTGCGCGCCGACTTCGCCGTCGAGCGCCTGCGCCTGGAGCAGGAACTCGACCGGCTTCGCGACGGCAAGACGCACGACATGGCCGAGGCCGGACGCCGGAGCATGGAGGCGACGCGCCTCGCCGATGCGCTTGCCGCCGCGCAACGCGCCGAAGCCGGCGTCGGCGCCGACCTCGACGGGTTGAAGCGCGTCCTTGCCGAGCGCGACGCCGACCTCGACGCCTTGAAGCGGGAACTCCGCGACAGCCGGGATGAGGCCGGGCGCCGCCGTGGCGACCCGGCACCGGCGGACGCGCCGCGGGGCGCCGCGGCGACGGGGACCGTGTCCGCCTCCGACGACACGACCGTGCGCCACGTGCGCAGCCTCGAGGAGGCGCTGACGACCACCCGCGCGGCGCTCGTCGAGGCGCGCGAGCGCGAAAAGGGACTCCACCTGCTGCATAGCCTGAAGTCCGAGCGGGAGCGCTCCGCCGACCGCACCGCGACGGAACGGCTCGACGCATTGGAGGCCGAGAACGCCGCCCTGCACAACGCCCTTCGCCTCGCCCGCTCCGAGCCGGCACGTACGGCGGGCACGAACGACGCCGACCTGCGCGAAAGCATCCACGCCCTCGGCGTTGCCGTCGCGGCGATGGCGCGTGATGCGCGGCGCGACGAGCCCAGGGACCACGCCGCCGCCGCGGCGGCGAACAAGGACGAGGTCCAGGCGGTCGATTAGCCCGGCCGCTGGCGGTCCGCGAAGCGCCCGGCGCGCGTCAATGGCCCCGCGCGTCGACCGGCCACAGCGCCACCAGTGTGTCGCCGTCCATGACGTGGATGACGTCGTGGAGGTTGACCGTGGGGTCGCAATGCGGCGTCACCAGCTCGATCCGCGCGCCGAGGGCCGGGCGCGTCGCCGCGTCGGTGAAGATCCTGCCGTGCTCGTCGCCGAAGAAGGCGTAGCGCCCGGTGCCGTCGCAGACCACGGGCGGCGGACCGTCGGTGGCGAGGCTCTTCACCCCGGCATCGACGGTGACGTAGTCGGGCGCGTTGGCGCTCACCACCGCGGTTTGCAGCCGCAGCGCCGTTTCGAAGGGCGGCGCCGCGACGCCATCGGCGAGCACCGGCCCGTATTGCGCGTCGCCGAACAGGTACGATCCCGGCTGCAGCTCGGTGAAGGGCGCGCGGTCGAGGTCGTGCGTGCCGGTGCCGGCGCCGGTGACGATGGGCAGGGCGATGCCGCGCGCCTCGCAGCCCTCGACGATGCGGCCGATCGAGGCCCGCAGCGCCGCGGCGCGGGCGCTGCGCTCGGCGCGCGCGGCGACGTGCTGGATGTTGCCGGCATAGGCCTGCAGCCCGCGCAGCTCCAGATGCGGCAGCGCGGCGAGCGTGGCGGCGAGAGCGACGGCGTCGGCCTCCGTCACCACGCCGGTGCGGTTGTAGGCGGCACCGAAATCGACCAGCACCCCGAGCGGGTGGGGGAGGGCGGCGGCGGCCTCGGACAGGGCGGCGGCGTTGCCGGCGTCGTCGACCACCACCATGGGCGCGTCGCGGCCCGCCCGTTGGGCAAGCGCCACCAGCCGCCCGATGGCGGCGGCGGTGACGACCGGCGACGTCAGCAGCACGCCGGGGATGCCGCCGGCGACCATCGCCTCGGCCTCGCGCAGGATGGTGCAGGAAACGCCGAGCGCGCCGGCCGCGACCTGCCGGCGGGCGATCTCCACGCTCTTGTGGGTCTTGGCGTGCGGCCGCAGGCCGACGCCGTTGTCGCGCGCGACGCCGGCCATGCGCCGGAGGTTGCGCTCGAAGGCTGGCAGGTCGAGCAGCAGCGCCGGCGTGTGCAGCCTGCCGCGCGCGTCGCCGACGCCGAGAAGGCCGGCATTGGGGCCGAGCCGGTTTGCCGGTTGCGTCATGGGTCCCGTTCCTGCCTCGCCGCGCGGCGTCCGCACGCCGTTATAGGCTCAACGGCCGTTGGCGCCGAGGGGGTCGGAGAACTTCCGAAGCTGGTTGTCGAAGGGGAGGTTGCCGGTGACGCCGCCATCCCGCGATGCTCGCGCCGGTCCTGCCGCCGGTCCTTGCTCGACCGCGGGGGCGGGCACGTGGCGGACCGGCGCCCGGCGGTGGAGGTGCCGCGCCCGCGCCGCGTCGGCACCGCTTGCTGTCCAGCCCAGCGCGACGACGGCGACGACGGCCGACAGGTACTTGTGCCGCGATTTGGGGTGCAAGCGGGGGCGCATCACGTCGCCCGCCGCCGCTGAGCAGCGGCCCGGCACGGTCGCGCCCGGCGTTCCGCTCCGCTCAACCACGCGAGGGGACCACCCCGTTGTTCGCCGTCGGGAACGAGGCCACGAGCGTCGGGTCGAGCGACAGGTGCTGGTGCACCAGTTCCGGCGGCAGGCCGGCGAGCCATCGGTTCAGCGACACGTCGGTGTAGGCCGGCGCCTTGAACATTTCGAGGTAGACGAGGTCCGTATCGCCCGTGTTCTCGATGTAGTGCGGCAGCGTCACCGGGACATAGCCGACGTCGCCGGCGGCGAAGTCCATGGTGCGCGCGTCCGACTTGTTGGCGAACAGCGTCATGCGCCCACGTCCGGCGACGTAGTACTGCCATTCCGCGGCGTTGGTGTGCCAGTGCAGCTCGCGCATCGCGCCAGGCTTCACCGTGACGTGGGCCATCGCGATCGTCTTCGAGAGCGGAAAGTTGGCGGAGTCGACGATGCGGATCGTGCCCATGCCGTTCTGCTTGGTGGGCGGCATGTCCATCATCGCGAAGTCGAAGACGAGAGGCGAGGCCGCGCCCTTGTCGACGGCGGCGCGGTCGCGCGCGAGCGGCGGCGGCACCGGGGCCGGGAAGATGTAGCGCCCGTCCGGAGGGATGGCGTCGAAGGGCGCGAGGTCGTCCCGCGCGATCCCGAAGTTCTTGGCGACCACCTCGCGCGGCGTGTGGATCAGCCAGTCGGTGAGCAGCGTCGTGTCCTCCTCGCTGAACTTGCCCTCGTCGAAGACGAGCAGGAACTCGCAGCCGTCCGGACCGAGGCCCTGGATCGAGTGCGGCAGCCCCTCCGGGAAGTACCACAGGTCGCCGGCCTTGATGTCCTTGACGTAGGGGCGCCCATCGTAGTCGAGGGCGGTGAGCCGGGCCGCGCCGTGCAGCATCAGCGACCATTCGTTGGCCACGTGCCAGTGCAGCTCGCGGATGCCGCCAGCGTCGAGCTTCATGTTGACGGACGCGATGTCCTTGGAAACCGGGAAGTCCGTGACGTTGACCTGGCGCGCCCAGCCGCCCTCCTGCACGCGGCGGTGCGACAGCGAGAAGCTTTGCCAGAACTGCGGCACGCTGCCGTGGTCGGTCGGCGGCGGCGTCACGGAATCGCGGTTGAGCGCGTCGAGCGCCCCGTTGTGCGGGCCGGGGTCGACGGCGCTGCCGCTCGCCTCGCCGGCCTTCGAAGCCTTGTACGACTGGGCGTGGGCGCTCCCGGCCGCGAGGCCCAGGCCGGCCGCGGCGCCGACGAGCGCGCGCCGGGAGAACGGGACGAGGCCTGCCGCCTGCGCGCGGCTCGGCGTGGTGTCGGACTGCGTCATGCGTCGTTGATCCAAGCGGAACGCGCGCGACGGCCGCGATCCTTGCGTGAGCCAACGTCGGCGGCCAAGTTCGGGTCCCCGGCGTGACAAAGACGCCGTCCGCCCGATGTGTCGGGCCAGCACCAGCCCCGCTTCGAAGTCGAACCATGTCCGGCAGCACGTCAACGATCCCGCCGATCGGCACCCTCATGCGACGGGCCGGAGCGCCCGTGCCGGCGCCCGGCTTCCCCGGCGTGCGGATCGACGATGCGCGCCTCGCCGCCGTGCTGGCGCCGACGGCGCCGCTCCTCGTGCTCTACGACCAGATCCTCCACGGCGAGGGGCCGCTGTGGCAGCCGGCGCGCGACCGGCTGATCTTCTCCGACATACCGGGGCGGCGCGTGCTGGCGTGGCACCCCGACGGCCGCGTCACCGTCGCGATCGACGCCGTGCCCTTCGTCAACGGCCACGCGCTCGACCGCGACGGCCACCTCGTCCATTGCGAGCACGGGCGACGCTGCATCAGCCGCTCCGCCGACGACGAGTTCCCCCGACCGATCGTCACCCATTACGAGGGCCGGCGCCTCAACACGCCGAACGACGTCGCCGTCGCCGCCGACGGGGCGATCTGGTTCACCGATCCCGTGTTCGGCCTGATGTCCCCGCGGCAGGGCTGCCTCGCCGAGCCCGAACTCGACCATCGCAGCCTGTACCGCCACGACCCGGTGGATGGCACCTTGCGCCGCATGGCCGATTTCGACCAGCCGAACGGGGTCGCCTTCGCGCCCGACGGCAGGACGCTCTACGTGTCCGACACGTCGCGCTCCATCGGCGGTCCGACGCACGAGGTGCTGGCCTTCGACGTCGGTGCCGACGGCGCCCTGTCGAACCGCCGCGTGTTCTGCCGCACCGACCATGGCGTGCCCGACGGGTTCCTCGCCGACCGGCGCGGCTGGCTGTGGTGCACCGCCGGCGACGGCCTGCACGTTTACGCGGCGGACGGGCACCGCCTCGGCTTCGTGCCCACGGCGGCCACCGCCGCCAACGTCGCCCTCGGCGGGCGGGACGGGCGGCGCCTGTTCATCACGGCGGAAACCAACCTTTACGCGCTCGACCTCGAGCCGGGCGCCTGAACCCTAGGCCTTGCCGCCGTGGACGCTGCGGGCGCTCGCCGCGTATTCCTTCGCCGTCGCGCCGGCGGCGTCGAGTTCGCGCAGCACGACGTCGTAGCCCCACAGGTCGGCGAGGTGCTGCAGCACGTCCTTGGTCGCCCGCTCGTCGAGCGGCATGGCGTGCAGCATGGTGTGCTGGAGGATGAGGCGGCGGTCGCCCGCGAGGTCGACGTCGACGACCTGGATGTCGGCGTCGAGGTTGCCGACGTCGTACTGCCGCGACAGGGCGCGCCGGATCTGCCGGTAGCCGCGCTCGTCGTGAATGGAGTCGACGTTGACCTCCGCCGCGTCCTTGCCCTTGTCGAGGATGTGGAACATGCGCCACTGCCGCATCAGGGTGGGGCTGAGGAACTGCGAGATGAAGCTTTCGTCGCGGTAGTTCGCCCAAATGTCCTTGAGCACGGCGAAGGGCTCGCCGCGGCCGGCGATGTCGGGGAACCAGGCGCGGTCCTCGTCCGTCGGCTCGGTCACGATGCGTTCGATGTCGCACATCATGGCGTAGCCGAGCGCGTAGGGGTTGATGCCGTTGTAGCGGGGGTCGTCGTGGGACGGCTGCATGACGACGTTGGTGTGCGACGTCAGGAACTCCAGGAACGAGCCGTCGCCGATCTGCCCCGTTTCGTGCAGGCGCGTCATGATGCGGTGGTGGCAGTAGGTGGCGCAGCCCTCGTTCATCATCTTGGTCTGCCCCTGGGGGTAGAAGTATTGCGAGATGATGCGCACGATGCGCAGCACCTCGCGCTGCCAGGGGCGCAGGCGCGGCGCCGTCTTTTCCAGGAAGTACAGGATGTTCTCCTGCGGCAGCTCCAGCAGGGCGCGGCGGCGGGCGTCGTGGTCGACGCCGGGCTTGGCCTCCTTGCCGGGCACGGTGCGCCACAGGTCGTTGAACATCTGCTCGCCGTGGATGCGCCGCTCGCGCTCGCGCCGCTCCTCCGACATCAGGTCGGGCTTGCGCTTGCGGGGGTAGCGGTGGATGCCGTGGTTCATCAGGCTGTGCGCGGCGTCGAGCAGCCGTTCCACGGCGACGCGGCCGTGCTGTTCCTCGCACTTGGCGATGTAGCTCTTGGCGAAGTCGAGGTACTCGAGGATGCCGTCGGCATCCGTCCATTGCTTGAACAGGTAGTTGTTCTTGAAGAAGTGGTTGTGGCCGAACGCGGCGTGCGCGATCACCAGCGTCTGCATCGTGGCGGTGTTCTCCTCCATGATGTAGCTGATGCACGGGTTGGAGTTGATGACGATCTCGTAGGCGAGGCCGCGCAGCCCCTTCTTGTAGTGCACCTCGTGGGTGACGAACTGTTTCCCGAACGACCAGTGGTTGTAATAAAGCGGCATGCCGACGGACGAGTACGCGTCCAGCATCTGCTCGGCGGTGATGATCTCGATCTGGTTGGGGTACACGTCGAGACCGAACTCGCCGACGGCGATCGCCTCGCACGCGTCGTGGATGCGCTGGATCAGGCGCACGTCCCAGTCGGCGCCGGAGAACAGGAGCGGGCTCGGGTCGGACCTCGTCATGACTAATCCTGGTGCCAAGTCCTGATGTGATGCCCCGCGGGGGCGCCGGCTCAGGCCGCGCCCTGCGGCTTGCGCTCGAACAGTTCGCG
>CAXTFM010000063.1:0-17443 GCA_964243435.1 uncultured Beijerinckiaceae bacterium | reverse complement strand
CGCTCATCGTGTGCATCACCGAGGGCATTCCCGTCGCCGACATGATCCGGGTCAAGCGCGCGCTGTCGGGCTCGAAGTCGCGGCTCATCGGGCCGAACTGCCCGGGGGTGATGACGGCGGGCGCGTGCAAGATCGGCATCATGCCTGGCAACATCTTCAAGCCGGGCTCGGTCGGCGTGGTGTCGCGTTCGGGCACCCTGACCTACGAGGCGGTGTTCCAAACCTCGCGCGAGGGCCTCGGGCAGACCACGGCGGTCGGCATCGGCGGCGATCCGGTGAAGGGCACCGAGTTCATCGACATGCTGGAAATGTTCCTCGCCGACGAGCACACCACCTCCATCATCATGATCGGCGAGATCGGCGGGTCGGCCGAGGAGGACGCGGCGCAGTTCGTGCGCGACGAGGCCAAGCGCGGCCGCAAGAAGCCGATGGTGGGCTTCATCGCCGGGCGCACCGCGCCGCCCGGCCGCCGCATGGGCCATGCCGGCGCCATCATCGCCGGCGGCAAGGGCGGCGCCGACTCCAAGATCGCCGCGATGCAAGCCGCCGGCATCACCGTGTCGCCCTCCCCCGCCCGGCTCGGCAAGACGCTGGTGGAGGTGCTGCGCGGTTGATGCCGCGGGCGGCAACCGGTCGGGCGCGCCGGCCGGCATGACCTGGGAGGACGGCACGTGATGATGATCCTGATCTGTTTCCTGGCGCCGTGGCTGGCAATGTTCCTGCGCGGACATATCTTGCAAGGCGTCGCGTGCATCGTTCTCCATGCCACGCTGATCGGCTGGATACCCGCCACGATCTGGGCGTTGGTGGTCACCCGCAACGAACGCGCGGCCTAGGTTGACGGAACCCATCGGGTTCGGCCCGTGCCGGCCCGGGCGCGCATTTGGTGGCGCAATCGGGCGGCGCATCGTTTAAACCGCAGCGGCGACGTTGCGGAAACGCGGCGCCGGCAAGGGACGGCGCCGCCATACGACGGCGTTGCCCGCCGCTTTTACCGCGGCATACGCGCCGCAGAAGAACGAGGCCCGAAGCCGGATGGAGATCGGTCGCGGGCCGGAGGTGGACACATGGCACGGCAGGACGGCAGCGAGACTTCCAACGGCGGCGGCACGGGCGGCTCCAGTACGGGTGGCTCCGGTGCGGCTGGCTCCGGGCGCTCGGCGACCAACGAGGGCTTTCTCGACACCTCGTTCCTGTGGGGCGGCAACGCCGCCTACGTCGAACAGCTTCACGAGGCGTTCCGCGCCGACCCGCAAGCGGTCGACCCCGAATGGCGGGCGTTCTTCTCCGACCTCGGCGACGACCCCTCCGCCGTGTCGCGCAGCGCGCAGGGCCCGGCGTGGAAGAAGCCGTCCTGGCCCATCGCGGCGAACGGCGAGCTGGTGTCGGCCCTCGACGGCAACTGGCCGGCGTCAGAAACGGCGATCGCCGCCAGACTGAAGCCCGAACTCGCAGCCAAGGCCGCCAACGGCGCGGAAAAGGCGGCGAACAAGGCCGACGCCTCGCCCGAGGCGATCGCGTTGGCGACCCGCGACTCGGTGCGCGCTCTGATGATGATCCGCGCCTACCGCACCCGCGGCCATCTCCACGCCAGGCTCGACCCGCTCGGCCTCGCCCCGCCCAGCGACTTCGAGGAGCTGCACCCTTCGACCTACGGCTTCGCCGACGGCGACCTCGACCGCCCGATCTTCATCGACGGCGTGCTCGGCCTGAAGTGGGCGAGCGTCCGGGAAATGCTGCCGATCCTGCGCCGCACCTATTGCGACACCATCGGCTACGAGTTCATCCACATGTCCGATCCGGCGGAAAAGCGCTGGATGCAGGCGCGCATCGAGGGCGCGGACAAGGCCATCACCTTCACGCCCGAGGGCAAGCGGGCGATCCTGATGAAGCTGATCGAGGCGGAGGGCTTCGAGAAGTTCCTCGACATCAGGTACACCGGCACCAAGCGCTTCGGCCTCGATGGCGGCGAGTCCATGGTGCCGGCCCTCGAACAGATCATCAAGCGCGGCGGGGCGCTGGGCATCGAGGACATCGAGCTCGGCATGGCGCATCGCGGCCGGCTCAACGTGCTCGGCCAGGTGATGCACAAGCCGCAGCGGGCGATCTTCCATGAGTTCAAGGGTGGCTCCTCCTCGCCGGTGGAGACGGAAGGCTCCGGCGACGTCAAGTACCACCTCGGTTTCTCGTCGGACCGCACCTTCGACGACAAGACGGTTCACCTTTCGCTGTCGGCCAACCCGTCGCATCTCGAGATCGTCGATCCCGTGGTGCTCGGCAAGGTGCGCGCCAAGCAGGACCAGAAGGACGACCTCGTCGAGCGCGCCAAGGTACTGCCGCTGCTGATCCACGGCGACGCCGCCTTCGCCGGCCAGGGCGTGATCGCCGAATGCTTCGGCCTGTCCGGCTTGAAGGGCCACAACACCGGCGGCTCCATCCATTTCATCATCAACAACCAGATCGGGTTCACCACCTACCCCCGCTATTCCCGTTCCTCGCCCTACCCGTCCGACGTGGCGAAGATGATCGAGGCGCCGATCATGCACGTCAACGGCGACGACCCGGAAGCCGTGGTCCACGCCGCCAAGATCGCGGTGGAGTTCCGCCAGCAGTTCCACAAGCCGGTCGTGATCGACATGTTCTGCTACCGGCGCTTCGGCCACAACGAGGGCGACGAGCCGGCGTTCACCCAGCCTCTCATGTACAAGAAGATCCGCAAGCACGCGTCCGTGCTGGAGGTTTACGCGGACAAGCTCGTCGGTGAGGGCACCATCGGCCGCGAGGCGGTGGACGCGGCCAAGGCGGACTGGCGCCGCACCCTCGACGAGGAGTTCGAGGCCGGACAGCACTACGCGCCGAACAAGGCGGACTGGCTCGACGGGCGCTGGTCGGGGTTCCGCTTGGCCAACGCGCAGGACGAGGAGCGGCGCGGCCGCACCGGCGTCGAGCGCACCCGCCTCGTCGAGCTCGGCCACCGCATCACCGGCGTGCCGAAGAGCTTCAACCTCCACAAGACGGTGGGCCGCCTGCTCGACAACCGCCGCAGGAGCGTCGACACCGGCGCCAACATCGATTGGGCGATGGGCGAGGCGCTGGCCTTCGCCAGCCTGCTCGACGAGGGCTTCCGGGTCCGCCTCAGCGGCCAGGATTCCGAACGCGGCACCTTCTCGCAGCGCCACTCCGTGCTGATCGACCAGGAGAACGAGGCGCGCTTCATCCCGCTCAACCACATCCGCGACGAGCAGGCCCGCTTCGAGGTCATCAACTCCATGCTCTCGGAGGAGGCGGTGCTCGGCTTCGAGTACGGTTATTCGGTCGCCGAGCCCAACGCCCTGGTGCTGTGGGAAGCGCAGTTCGGCGACTTCGCCAACGGCGCGCAGGTGGTGTTCGACCAGTTCATCTCGTCCGCCGAGCGCAAGTGGCTGCGCATGTCGGGCCTCGTCTGCCTGCTGCCGCACGGCTACGAGGGCCAGGGGCCGGAGCATTCTTCCGCCCGGCTGGAGCGCTACCTCCAGCTCTGCGCCGAGGACAACATGCAGGTCGCGAACTGCACCACGCCGGCGAACTATTTCCACATCCTGCGCCGGCAGCTGAAGCGCGACATCCGCAAGCCGCTCATCCTGATGACGCCGAAGTCGCTGCTGCGCCACAAGCGGGCGGTGTCGACGTTGGACGAGATGGCGCCGGGGACGAGCTTCCACCGCCTGCTGCGCGACGGGGCGGAGAAGGCGGGCGAGCACAAGGTCAAGCTCGTCGTCGACGACAAGATCCGCCGCGTGCTGCTGTGCTCGGGCAAGGTGTACTACGACCTTTTCGAGGAGCGCGAGCGCCGCGAGATCGACGACGTGTACATCCTGCGCGTCGAGCAGCTCTACCCCCTGCCGCTCAAGGCGCTGGTCAACGAGCTGGCCCGCTTCCCCGACGCGCAATTCGCCTGGGTGCAGGAGGAGCCGAAGAACATGGGCGCCTGGACCCACGTCGACCCCTACCTCGAATGGGTGCTGACGCAGGTGGACCGCGGGCAGACCCGGCCGCGCTACATCGGCCGTCCGGCGGCGGCGGCGACCGCCACCGGCCTGATGTCGAAGCACCTTGCGCAGATGAAGGCGTTCACCGACGAAGCCTTCGCTTGAAGCGCGTCATGGAACCGACTGGGAGGGCCGCCGCGGCGGCACAGCATTGATGACCACTGAAATCCGCGTCCCGACCCTGGGCGAAAGCGTGACCGAGGCGACGATCGGGCGCTGGTTCAAGAAGGCGGGCGAGGCCGTGAGGGCCGACGAGCCGCTGTGCGAACTCGAAACGGACAAGGTGACACTGGAGGTCAACGCGCCGGCCGCCGGCGTGCTCGCCGAGATCACGGCCAAGGACGGTGAAACCGTCGAGGCCGGCGGCCTGCTCGGCCAGATCAGCGAGGGCGGGACGGCGAATGGCGGCGCTGCGACGGCGAAGTCCGCCAAGCCGGCTGAAGCCAAGCCCGCGGCGACCAAGCCGGCGGAGTCGACCGCCTCGGCACCGATCGCTTCCCGCGCCGCGGCAGCCGCGAATGGCAACGGCGGCGTCGACGTCAAGGGACCGAAGCCGATGCCGCCGGCACCGGCGGCCGCCAAGATCGCCGCCGACCGCGGCATCGATCCAGACACGATCGAGGGCACGGGCCGCCGCGGACAGGTCATGAAGGGCGACGTGCTGGCGCACCAGCCGGCCCCTTTGAAGCAGGCGGAGGTTCGTCAGCCGGAACCGGTCGAAGCGCGCCAGCCCACGCCCGTCGAGGCGCCGGCCCCGGTCAAGGCGCCCGCGGTGCGCGCCCCGGCCGAAGCTGGGCGTGAGGAGCGGGTCAAGATGACCAAGCTGCGCCAGACCATCGCGCGGCGCCTCAAGGATGCGCAAAACAGCGCCGCCATGCTCACGACCTTCAACGAGGTCGACATGAGCGAGGTCATGGCGATGCGCGCCAAGTACAAGGACCTGTTCGAGAAGAAGCACGGCGCCAAGCTCGGCTTCATGAGCTTCTTCGTGAAGGCCTGCGTGCAGGCACTGAAGGACGTGCCGGCGGTGAACGCCGAGATCGACGGCACCGACCTCATCTACAAGAACTTCTACCACCTCGGCATTGCCGTGGGCACGGACAAGGGCCTCGTCGTGCCGGTGGTACGCAATTGCGACGAACTCAGCCTCGCGAAGATCGAGACGACCATCGCCGGCTACGGCAAGCGTGCGCGCGACGGGCAGCTCAAGATCGAGGACATGCAGGGCGGCACGTTCACGATCACCAACGGCGGCATCTACGGCTCGCTGATGTCGACGCCGATCCTCAACGCGCCGCAGTCCGGCATCCTCGGCATGCACAAGATCCAGGAACGGCCGGTCGCGGTGGGCGGCAAGATCGAGATCCGCCCGATGATGTACCTCGCGCTCAGCTACGACCACCGCATCGTCGACGGGAAGGAGGCGGTGACCTTCCTCGTCCGCGTGAAAGAGGCGCTGGAGGACCCGGCGCGCCTCGTGCTCGACCTGTAGGACGCCTGCCGACAAGGCGTCCGCCAGCCCGCGACGACGCCCCGCGTCGCGGCGGCGCCGTCCCTTGCCCACCTATGTCCTTGCCGCGGCCGCGTCCCCAACGCAGGCCCCGCCAGCATTTTCCGACGCGAGCGAACAATCATGGCCTACGATCTCATCGTCATCGGCACCGGCCCCGGCGGCTACGTGTGCGCGATCCGCGCCGCGCAGCTCGGGCTCCACGTCGCGGTGGTGGAGAAGCGCAAAACCTTCGGCGGCACCTGCCTCAACGTCGGCTGCATCCCGTCCAAGGCGCTGCTCTACGCGTCGGAGAAGTTCGAGGAGGTGACGCACGACTTCCCCGCGCTCGGGATAAGCGTCGGCAAGCCCAAGCTCGACCTCAAGGCGATGATGAAGCACAAGGATGACACCGTCGGTTCCAACGTCAGCGGCGTGGCCTATCTGTTCAAGAAGAACAAGGTCGAGACCTTCACCGGGCTCGGCGTGATCGTCGCCCCAGACAAGGTCGAGGTCAGGAGCGAGAGCGGCGACACCACGACCCTGGAAGCCAAGGCGATCTGCATCGCCACGGGGTCCGAGGTGGCGCGGCTGCCCGACGTCGCCATCGACGACAAGGTCGTCGTCTCCTCCGAAGGGGCGCTGTCGCTGGAGTCGGTGCCGAAAAACATGGTGATCGTCGGCGGCGGCTACATCGGCCTCGAACTCGGTTCGGTGTGGAGCCGGCTCGGCTGCAAGGTCGAGGTGGTGGAGTTCCTGGAGCGCATCCTGCCCGGCATGGACCTCGAAGTGTCCAGGCAGTTCCAGCGCACGCTGGAGCGGCAGGGCATCACCTTCAAGCTCGGCCGCAAGGTGACGGGCATCGACAAGCGCAAGGACGGCGCCACCGTGCGCTTCCAGCCCAAGGACGGCGGCGACGAGGAGCGCATCGAGACGAGCGTGGTGCTGCTCGCCGTCGGGCGCAAGCCCAACACCGAAGGGCTCAACCTGGAGGCGGTCGGCGTCGCGCTCGACCGCGGGCGCGTGGCGGTCGGCGAAAGCTTCGAAACCAACGTGCCGGGCATTTACGCGATCGGCGACGTGATCCGCGGCCCGATGCTCGCCCACAAGGCGGAGGACGAGGGCGTGGCGCTCGCCGAAATGCTCGCCGGGCAGCACGGCCACGTGAACTACGGCGTCATTCCAGGCGTGGTCTACACCTCGCCGGAGGTCGCCGCCGTGGGGCGCACGGAAGAGGAGCTGAAGGCGGCCGACATCACCTACAAGGTCGGCAAGTTCCCCTTCACCGCCAACGGGCGGGCGCGGGCGATGCGCCACACCGACGGCTTCGTCAAAGTGCTGGCGGACGCGGAAACCGACCGGGTGCTCGGCGTCCACATCATCGGCCAGGGCGCCGGCGACCTCATCGCGGAAGCGGCCGTGCTGATGGAGTTCGGCGGCTCGTCGGAGGATCTGGCGCGCACCTGCCACGCCCACCCCACGCTGACCGAGGCGCTGAAGGAGGCGGCGATGGCGGTGGAAAAGCGCGCCATCCACGTGTGAGCGCGCGTTTCCTCCGTCGATGGCGCAATGTCGGGCGCGGCGGCAAGCTGTTAGAGCGATGTCGGGCGCGCGGGTAGCGTCGGCGCAGGGCGATCTCCTGCCCCGCCGACCGGCGCGCCGGGGAACTGATCGTGAAGCGTTACCGTATCGCCGCCATTCCCGGTGACGGCATCGGCGTCGAAGTCATCGCCGCCGGCATCGCCGTGCTCGACGCCCTCGCCGCGCGCGACGGCGGCTTCGATTTCACCTTCGACCGCTTCGACTGGGGGTCGGATTATTACAGGACGCATGGGGTGATGATGCCCGCCGATGGACGGGAGCACATCAAGGGCCACGACGCGATCTTCTTCGGCGCGGTCGGTGCGCCGGACGTGCCGGACCACGTCACGCTGTGGGGCCTGCGCCTCGCCATCTGTCAGCCCTTCGACCAGTACGCCAACGTGCGCCCGACGCGCATCCTGCCCGGCATCGTGAGCCCGCTACGCAACGTGACAGGTCCCGAACTCGATTGGGTGATCGTGCGCGAGAACTCCGAGGGCGAGTACGCCGGCGTCGGCGGGCGCGTGCATCGCGGCTTGCCCGAGGAGGTCGCGACCGACGTGTCGATGATGACCCGCTCCGGCGTCGCGCGCATCATGCGCTTCGCCTTCGCGCTGGCCCGCTCGCGTCCGCGCAAGCTGCTGACGGTGGTGACCAAGTCCAACGCCCAGCGCCACGCCATGGTGATGTGGGACGAGATCGCCGCCGAGGTCGCGCGCGAGTTCCCCGACGTGACGTGGGACAAGATGCTGGTCGACGCCATGACCATGCGGATGACGATGAAGCCGCAGACGCTCGACACGATCGTCGCCACCAACCTCCACGCCGACATCCTGTCGGACCTCGCCGCCGCGCTCGCCGGCTCACTCGGCATCGCGCCGACCGCCAACCTCAACCCCGAGCGCACCTATCCGTCCATGTTCGAACCGATCCACGGCTCGGCCTTCGACATCACGGGCAAGGGCATTGCCAACCCCGTCGGCACCTTCTGGACGGCGAGCCTGATGCTCGACCACCTCGGCGAAAGCGCCGCCGCCGCGCGGCTGATGCGCGCGGTGGAGCGCGTCACCGCCGATCCCAACCTGCACACGCCCGACCTCGGCGGCAGCGCCACCACGCGGCAGGTAACGGAGGCGGTCATCGCCGCCCTGCAAGGCGACAACGCGTGACCGGCCGGGCCCGCCGGGGCGCGGGGCGGCATTCGACACGACCCGCCGCACGCCCTATCTGAAAGCCATCGGGAGACACGCCATGACCTCCGGCAGCACCATCGCCAAAGCCTTCGACTGGACGGACCCGCTCGACCTCGCTTCGCGCCTCAGCGAGGAGGAGCGGATGATCTCCGACGTCGCCCGTTCCTACGCCCGCGAGAAGCTGCTGCCGCGCATCGTTTCCGCGTTCCACGACGAGCGCTTCGACCGCGAGATCATGACGGAGATGGGCGAACTCGGCCTGCTCGGCATCACCCTGCCGGAGCAGTATGGCGGCGCCGACGCCAGCCACGTCGCCTACGGCCTCGTCGCCCGCGAGATCGAGGCGGTCGACTCCGGATACCGCTCGGCGATGAGCGTGCAGTCCTCGCTGTCCATGTACCCCATCTACGCCTTCGGCACGGAGGAACAGCGCCTCCGCTTCCTGCCGAGGATGGCGAAGGGCGAGGTGGTCGGCTGCTTCGGCCTCACGGAAGCCGAGGGCGGTTCCGATCCCGCCTCCATGCGCACCAAGGCGACCAGGGTCGACGGCGGCTACGTGCTCAACGGCGCCAAGTACTGGATTTCGAACTCGCCCTTCGCCGACCTCGCCATCGTGTGGGCCAAGCTTGACGGCGACATCACCGGCTTCATCGTGGAGCGCGCCTTCAAGGGCTTCACCACCAACAAGATCGGCGACAAGCTGAGCCTGCGCGCCTCGGTGACCGGCGACATCGGCCTCGCCGACGTGTTCGTGCCGGAGGAGAACCGTTTGCCGGGCGTGCGCGGGCTGCGCGGCCCGTTCTCCTGCCTCAACAAGGCGCGCTTCGGCATCGCGTGGGGCGCGATCGGGGCGGCGGAGTTCTGCTTCCACGCCACGCGCAACTACGTGGCCGAGCGCTCGCTGTTCGGCAAGCCGCTCGCGGGCCGCCAGCTCGTGCAGAAGAAGCTGGCCGACATGCTCACCGAAATCGCGCTCGGGCTGGAGGGCGCGCTGGCCCTCGGCCGCAAGCTCGACAGCGGCGCCCACGTACCCGAGGCGATCTCCATGATGAAGCGGGCGAACTGCGCCCGCGCCATCGCCATCGCGCGGGAAGCGCGCGACATGCACGGCGGCGCCGGCATCACCGGCGAAATGCACGTGATGCGGCACGTCCTCAACCTTGAAACCGTGAACACCTACGAGGGCGCCGCCGACGTCCACGCCCTGATCCTCGGTCGGGCGATCACCGGGTTGTCCGCGTTCTGAACCCGCAGGGGACCGCATGTTCAGCCTCGTCGCACGCTTCAAGGCGACCGCCGGCCACGAGGAGGCGCTGAAGGCGGCGCTCCTGCCCTGCGTGGGCCCGACGCGGGAGGAGGCGGGCTGCCACAGCTACATCCTTCACCAAGCGGTCGAGGAGCCGACGCTGTTCGTCTTCTTCGAGGTGTGGCGCGACCAAGCGGCGCTCGACGCGCACATGGCGACGCCGCACTTCAAGCGCCTGGTCGAGGCGGCGACGCCCCACCTCGCCGAGCCCTTCGCCGGCACGATGCTGAACGTCTTGGCTTGAGGCGGCGGGGGTGAGCGCGGCGCCCGGTCTGCTCGACGGCGTGCGCGTGCTGGAACTCGCCCGCGTGCTGGCCGGTCCCTGGTGCGGCCAGCTCCTCGCCGACCTCGGCGCCGACGTGGTCAAGGTGGAGCGCAGCGGCACCGGCGACGAGACGCGCGCCTGGGGTCCGCCCTTCGTCACCGATGCCGACGGCGCCCGCGTCAGCTCCGGCTACTTCCAGTCGGCCAACCGCGGCAAGCGCTCGGTCGCGCTCGACTTCGAGAGCGCGGCGGACCGCGCCATCGTGCGCAGCCTCGCCGGGCGCGCCGACGTGCTGATCGAGAACTTCAAGGTCGGCGGCCTCGTCAAGTACGGGCTCGACCACGCCAGCCTGCGCGCCGCGACCCCCCGGCTGATCTACTGCTCGGTGACCGGCTTCGGCCAGACCGGCCCCTACGCGCACCGCGCCGGCTACGACTTCCTCGTCCAGGGCATGAGCGGTGCGATGGCGCTGACCGGGGAGCCGGCGGGGGAGCCGATGAAGACCGCGGTCGCCTATGCCGACGTGTTCACCGGGCTTTACGCGTCGAACGCCGTCCTCGCCGCCCTGCACGCCCGCGGGCGCACGGGGCGCGGCTGCCACATCGACATGGCGCTGCTCGACACCCAGCTCGCCGTGCTCGGCAACCAGGCGCAGCACTTCCTGCTGACGGGGTCGCCGCCGCCGCGCCTCGGCAACGCCCACACGGCCATCGTTCCCTATCAGGTGTTCCCGGCCGCCGACGGGCACGTCATCGTCGCCTGCGGCAATGACGGGCAGTTCCGCCGCTTCTGCGCGGCGCTGGGGACGCGATGGTGCGACGACCCGGCCTATGCGACGAACCCGGCCCGCGTCGCCAACCGCGACGTGCTGGTCCCGCTCATCGCCGCCGCGACGCGCGCGCGGGGCAAGGTCGACCTCATCGCCGCGCTGGAGGCGGCCACCGTGCCGGCCGGCCCCATCAACGTGCTGGACGAAGTCTTCGCCGATCCTCAGGTCGTCGCCCGCGGCATGGTGCAAAACCTGCCGACGGCGGGCGGCGCCCATGTGCCGACGTTGCGCGTCCCCGTTGTCGTCGACGGTGCGCCGCAGGGTGCGGCCCGCGCCGCGCCGGCGCTGGGCGAGCACGCCGCGGAGGTGCTGGACCCGGCGTTCTGGCCCGCGCGCGGCTAGGGCGCGCGGGGCGCCGCCTCAGCCCTCGTCGCGGGAGCGCTGGAGGTCGGTGAGCCAGGCGGCGGCGCTGCCGTCGGAGGGTGCCCGCCAGTCGCCGCGCGGCGACAGCGAACCGCCTCCCGAGACCTTGGGGCCGTTCGGCATGGCGGAGCGCTTGAACTGGCTGAAGCCGAAGAAGCGGCGGATGAACAGCTCCAGCCAGTGGTGGATCGCTTCGCGGTCGTAGGCGCGCCGGCGTTCGGGCGGGAAGCCGCGCGGCCACGCCCCCCGCTCGGTGTCGCCCCAGGCGTGGACGGCGAGGAAGGCGATCTTGGACGGCCGAAACCCGTAGCGCAGGGTGTAGAACAGGTTGAAGTCCTGCAGCTCGTAGGGGCCGATCTTGGCCTCCGTGCTTTGCGGCGGCTCCCCCTCGGCGACGGGCACCAGCTCCGGCGAAATCTCGCTTGCGAGGATGGTGCGCAGCACCGTCGAGGTTTCGGCGGAGAACAGGTCGGTGTCGGCCACCCAGCGGATGAGGTGCTGGATCAGCGTCTTCGGCACGCCGCCGTTGACGTTGTAATGGCTCATCTGGTCGCCGACGCCGTAGGTGCACCAGCCGAGCGCCAGCTCGCTGAGGTCGCCGGTGCCGATCACGATGGCGTCGTTCTGGTTGGCGAGGCGGAACAGGTAGTCGGTGCGCAGGCCCGCCTGGACGTTCTCGAAGGTGACGTCGTAGACCGGCTCGCCGCGCGCGAAGGGGTGGCCCATGTCGGCGAGCATCTGCCGCGCCGCCGGGCGGATGTCGAGCTCGCGGGCGGTGACGCCGAGCGCCGACATCAGCGCGTGCGCCACCGACTTGGTGGCGCTGCCGGTGGCGAAGCCCGGCAGGGTGAAGCCGAGGATGTTGTCGCGCGGCAGGCCGAGCCGGTCGAAGGCGCGGGCGATGACGATCAGCGCGTGCGTCGAGTCGAGGCCGCCGGAGACGCCGATGACGACCTTGCGCGCGCCGATCGCGCCGAGGCGCTGTTCCAGCCCCGACACCTGGATGCCGTAGGCCTCGAAACAGTCCTGCTCCAGCCGCGACGGGTCGGCCGGCACGAAGGGGAAGCGCTCGACCGCGCGGTGCAGGCCGATGTCCCCCGTCGGCGGATCAACGGTGAAGGGGATGCGGCGGAACGCCGGGCCTGCCGTCGCCACCGCGTTGTCGTTGAAGGTGCCCTGGCGCAGCCGCTCCTGGCGGATGAGGTCGAGGTCGACGTCGGCGGTGACGAGGTTGGCGCCGCGGGGGAAGCGCTCGGAGCGCGCGAGGTTGACCCCGATCTCGTCCACGGTCACCTGCCCGTCCCAGGCGACGTCGGTGGTCGACTCGCCGGCGCCGGCGGCGGCGTAAACGTAGGCGGCGAGGCAGCGCGCCGACTGGCCCTGCGTCAGCAGATAGCGCATGTCGGCCTTGCCGATGGTGATGTTTGAGGCCGACAGGTTGGTGAGCACGGTGGCGCCGGCGAGCGCCGCGGCGGTCGAGGGCGGCGCCGCCACCCACACGTCCTCGCACACCTCGGCATGGACCACGAGGCCCGGCACGTCGCTTGCCTCGAACAGGAGGTCGGTGCCGAACGGCGCCGCCAAGGCGCCGACCCGCGCGGTCAGCCCGGCGAGGCCGGCGCCGGCGGCGAACTGCCGGCATTCGTAGAACTCGCGATAGTTCGGCAGGTAGGATTTCGGCACGATGCCGAGCAGGCGGCCGCGGCCGATGGCGAGGGCGCAGTTGTAAAGGCGCTGCCCGACATGCACGGGCGCGCCGACGAGAAGCAGCGGGCGCAGCCCGGCCGAGCCGGCCACCAGCGCGGCGACCGCCGCCGCGACGCCGTCGAGGAGCGCGTCCTGCATCAGCAGGTCGTCGATGGCATAGGAGGACACCACCAGCTCGGGAAACACGGCGACGGCGGCGCCGGCCTCGTGGCAGCGCTCCGCCGCGGCGAGCACGGCGGCGGCGTTGGCGGCGGGGTCGCCGACCCGCCCTGCGACGGTGCAGGCCGCGACGCGGACGAAGCCGTGCTGGTAGATGGACGCCATGCGTCCCAACAGGCCACGTCGCTTCGGGCGACGCAAGGGGCGGCACCCGGCCCGGCACCTCCGTGCTCCGCTCCGCGTCGGCTTGTGGACGGGGGAAAGCTGGACTAGCACGTGCCCCATGAACCGCTTGTCGCCGCTCTGGCTCCTCCTGCTCGTGCCCTATGTCGGGCTGCTCTGGGTGCCGTTCTACAACGGGACGCAGCCCGAGTTCCTCGGCTTCCCCTTCTTCTACTGGTATCAGCTGCTTTGGGTCCCGCTGACGTCCCTGCTGATCTGGCTGGTGTACCGGAGCATGCCCCGTGACGAATAGCATCGACCCCGTCGCGCTCGGGGTCTTCGTGTTCTTCTTCGCGGTGGTGACGGTGATGGGCTTCGTCGCCGCGAGGTGGCGCAGGCCCGACACGCTGGCCCACATCGACGAGTGGGGGCTGGGCGGCCGGCAGTTCGGCACCTGGATCACCTGGTTCCTCGTCGGCGGCGACTTCTACACCGCCTACACGGTGATCGCCGTGCCGGCCGTGGTGTACTCGATCGGCGCCTACGGCTTCTTCGCCCTGCCCTACACCATCATCGTCTACCCCTTCGTGTTCGCGGTGATGCCGCTGCTGTGGAAGGTGGCCCGCGACCACAATTACGTGACGGCCGGCGACGTGGTCTACGGGCGCTACGGGTCGCGCGCGCTGGAGGCGGCGATCGCGGCGACGGGCGTCATCGCCACCATGCCCTACATCGCCCTCCAGCTCGTCGGCATGGCGGCGGTGATCAAGGCGTTGGGCCTCACCGGCGAGATCCCGCTCGTCATCGCCTTCCTGATCCTGGCGCTCTACACCTATTCGTCGGGCCTGCGGGCGCCGGCGCTCATCGCCTTCGTCAAGGACATCATGATCTACATCGCCGTGCTGGCGGCGGTGGTCGTCGTGCCGGCCAAGCTCGGCGGCTACGGCGAGGTGTTCCGCCTCGCCGGCGCGGCGCTCGACGCCAAGGTGGCGGCGTCCGGCGGCAAGCTCGCCGCCGGCCTGGTGCTCAAGCCGACGCAGATCATGCCCTACGCGACGCTGGCGCTCGGCTCCGCGCTCGCCGCCTTCATGTACCCGCACACGCTGACCGGCATCTTCGCCAGCAACAGCGCGACGACGATCCGCAAGAACGCGGTGCTGCTCCCGGCCTACACGCTGCTGCTCGGCCTGCTCGCGCTGCTCGGCTACATGGGGCTGGCCGCGCACCTCAAGGTGGACACCGCGAACGACATCGTGCCGGCGCTGTTCCAGGCGATGTTCCCGCCCTGGTTCGCCGGCTTCGCCTTCGCGGCGGTGGCGATCGGCGCGCTGGTGCCGGCGGCGGTCATGTCGATTGGCGCCGCCAACCTGTTCACCCGCAACTTCTGGAAGGCCTACATCAACCCGGCGGTGTCCCCGGCCGGCGAGGCGTCGGTGGCCAAGGTCACCTCGCTGCTGGTCAAGGCCGGCGCGCTGGTCTTCATCGTGTTCGGCAACGTGCAATACGCGCTCGACCTGCAGCTGCTCGGCGGCATGTGGATCCTGCAAACCTTTCCCGCCGTGGTGTTCGGCCTGCTGACGAACTGGTTCCGCGCCCCCGCCCTGCTGCTCGGCTGGGTGGTCGGCATCGGCACCGGCACCGGCCTCGCGCTCTACAACGGCACCAAGCCGCTCCACACCTTCGCGTTCGGCGACACCAAGGTGACGCTCTACATCGGCCTCGTGGCGCTGGTGGTGAACATCGCGGTCAGCCTTCTCGCCAACGCCGTCGTCCCCGCCGGCCGGAGCGTGCAGCCGGCCGAGTGAGGCCGCCGGATCGCCATGCATCCGTTGACGGGTTCGCGCATTGACGCCCGACGGATGAGAGCGAGATGACCATGCCAAGCGACATCGACGCGGCTTCGGACGGACATGGGGCGCCCAGCGACCGCGGCACCACGATCACCCTGTCCCCCGAGCAGATCGGGCTGGCGGCGACGGCGCTCATCGTCCTCCTCGGCGTGTCGGTGATCGGCCCGCGCATCGCGGAACTGCGGCGGCCGAAGCGGCCGAGCTTGAAGGACCGGGCACGGCGCGCCGGGCAGGACGTGGGACTGCGCACCGAGGTCGCCGGCTACCGCGCCGGCAGGCGCCTGCGGCGGTTCGGCGGCGGCATGATACGGGCATAACCAGGTCCGGCACCGACAACGAGGCATCCCATGGCTCGCGACACATCCCAGGCGACCGCCGCGCTGACCGCGCACCTGCGCGAGATGGAGGGGGTGACGACCCCGCAACTCTTCGCCGAGGATCCCCAGCGCTTCGCCGCGCTGCACGCCGTTTTCGACGACCTCACCTTTGACTATTCCAAGCAGCGCGTCACCGCGCGAACCCTGCGCCTGTTGTTCGACCTCGCCGAGGCGGCCGGCTTCGAAGCGCGCCGCGCCGCGCTGTTCGGCGGCGAACGGATCAACGTCACGGAAGGGCGCTGCGTGCTGCACATGGCGCTGCGCAACGTGACGCCGGGTCGCCCGATGATGGCCGACGGCACCGATGCCATGCCCGAAGTACGCGAGGTGCGCGAGCGCATGGGTGCCTTCGCCGAGGCGGTGCGCGGCGGCGCGATCAAGGCGGCAAACGGCGAGCGCTTCACCGACGTCGTCAACATCGGCATCGGCGGCTCCGACCTCGGCCCGGCGATGGCGGCGCGCGCGCTGTCGCCCTTCGTCGCTCCGCATTTGACGCTGCACTACGTGTCCAACGTCGATGGTGCCGACCTCGGCGACACCTTAAGGGCGCTGCCGTTGGAAACCACGCTGTTCATCGTGTGCTCCAAAACCTTCACTACGCTGGAAACGATGACCAACGCCCGCAGCGCGCGGGCGGCGGTGGCCGCCAAGCTCGGCGAGGCGGCGGTCGCCGACCACTTCTGCGCGGTGTCGACGCAGCTCGACAAGATCGCCGAGTTCGGCATCCGCGAGGACCGCGTGTTCGGCTTCTGGGACTGGGTCGGCGGGCGCTATTCCATCTGGTCGGCGATCGGCCTGTCGGTCGAGATCGGCATCGGGCGGGCGCAGTTCGAGCAGTTCCTCGCCGGCGGGCAGGACATCGACGAGCACTTCACCTCCGCCCCGCTCGAGCGCAACATCCCCGCGCTGATGGCCCTCGTCGAGGTGTGGAACCACAACTTCCTCGGTCTCGCGACGCAGGCGGTGATCCCCTACGACCAGCGCCTCGCCCGCTTTCCGGCCTATCTCCAGCAGCTGGAAATGGAGTCGAACGGCAAGCACGTGACGCTTGACGGCGCGCCGGTGGCGATGGCCACCGCGCCGATCATCTTCGGCGAGCCCGGCACCAACGGGCAGCACGCCTTCTTCCAGATGCTGCACCAGGGCACGGAGCCGGTGCCGATCGATTTCCTCGTCGCGGCGGTGCCGACCGACGCCGACCGGCACCACCACGACCTCCTCGTCGCGAACTGCTTCGCGCAGGGCGAGGCGCTGATGCGCGGCCGCACGCGGGACGAGGTCGAGGCGCAGCTGACCAAGGCGGGCATGGCGCCGGACGCCGCCGCCGCGCTGGCGCCGCACAAGGTGTTCAGCGGCAACCGCCCGACCTCGACCTTCCTGTATCGCAGCCTGACGCCGCGCATGCTCGGGCGCCTCATCGCGCTCTACGAGCACAAGGTGTTCACCCAGGGCGTGATCTGGAACATCGATTCCTTCGACCAATGGGGCGTCGAACTGGGCAAGGAGCTGGCAGGACGGCTCGTTCCGATCGTCTCCGACGCGAAGGCGTCGACGAGCGCGCTCGACTCCTCGACCGCGGGTCTCATCGAGGGGATGCGCCGGCTCGCTGGCTGAGCGCCCTCCTCGACCATCCTGTCCGCGATCAGCAAAGCGCACAGCCGTCATGAAACTTGCCGAGCTGTGTCGCTCGATCTGGTCGCAATCCTGGCTCGTGCTCGGCTTCATGGCGTTCGTCTTCGGCGCCAACGGCACTGCGGCGAAGATCGCCGTCGGCGAGATCTCGCCCCTCGTCCTCGTGTGCGCCAGGTGGCTCTTCGCCGCTGTTCTTCTCGCCCTGATCTTCAAGCGCGAAGACTGGCGCGAACTCGGCGAGCTCGTCCGCACGAAATGGTTTGTCCTCAGCTGGATGGGCTTGCTCGGGTTTTCCGGCTTCAACGCCCTTTATTACATCGCCGCCTACCGCACGTCGGCCGTCAATCTCACCCTCATGCAGAGCTCCATGCCCGCGTTGGTTCTCGCCGGCAGCGCCCTGGTGTTCCGGCTCAGGGTCACCGCGCTGCAGATCGTCGGCATGGCGCTCACGTTCCTGGGAGTCCTGATCGTCGCCGCCAAAGGTGATCTCAGCCGGCGTTTG
>CAXTFM010000062.1:0-17539 GCA_964243435.1 uncultured Beijerinckiaceae bacterium | reverse complement strand
AGCGCCGCCGCTGCCGCCGCGCTTGACCCGGCCACGAACTGGCGACGATCCATCACGCACCCCCTCGTTCCCGTCGCACCGCCCGTGCAAGGATCGAACCCGGTCGTCACCGCAGCGCCGCGACGACCTTGCCCAGCATGGCGTCGACCTCGGCCCCGTCGATCCAGCGCAGCACCGCGACGAGGTCGAGGCTCGGCGCGACCCAGATCAGGCTGGTGCCGGCGCCGAGGGCGAAGGCGCTGTCGGCGGGCGCGCTCGGGAAGCGCGGCGCGGCGCCCGCGTTCAGCCACCAGAACAGACCGTATTGCGGGTTGAGCGGCGAGGGCGTGGTCATCTCCCGCGCCCAGCCCGCTGGCAGCACCTGCCGGCCCTGCCACGCGCCGTCCGCCAGCATCAGCGCGCCCACCAGGGCGTGGTCGCGGCTGCCGATGAACAGGCCGCCGCCCCAGTGCCCGCCGCCCGACACCGCCGGCACCAGGCGGCCCTCCACCGTCACGGCGGCACCCTCGTAGCCGTGCCATTCCCAGTCCCGCGACGCGCCGATCGGGTCCATCACGCGCTCGCGCAGCACCGCGCCGAGCGGGCGCCGGAACAGCGTGGTGAGGCAGGCGGCGAACAGGTTGACGCGCACGTCGTTGTACTCGAAATGGCTGCCCGGCGCGGCGAGCGCGCGCGCCTCGCCCTTGCGGTCGTTCTTCGTTGCGCCGTCGCCGACGGTGCGGTTGTGGTCGGCGCTGTCCGGCTTGCCCCACAGCGTGCCGTCCCACTCGCTGGTGAGCTGCAGCAGGTGGCGCCAGGTGATCGCGGCGTTGTGCGCGGAGGCGAACCACGGCCCGGCGACGCCGTCGCCGACCGGTGCGTCGAGGTCGGTGATCAGGCCGTCCGCGCGCGCGATCCCGGCGAGGATGGCGAGGTAGGACTTGCTGACCGAGAAGGTCATGTCCGCGCGCGCGGTGTCGCCCCATTCGGCAACGGTGCGACCGTGCCGGAGGATGAGGCCGTTGGGGCCGCCGCGCGGGCGCACCGGACCGATCACCGCCGCGTGCTCCGGCCGGTCGCCGATCGACGCCGTGCCGACGTAGCGCCCGTCGGCGAGCACCATGGAGGCCGGCCAGGACGTCTCGTGGGCGCGGTGGAACGCGATCGCGTCGGCGAGGCGCCCGGCGTCGAAGCCGGCGGCGGCGTCGTCGTCGATGAAGGTCATGGCTGCTTCCGCTCGAGGATGCCGCCCGTCATTGCAGCGCCGGCAAACGGTCGAGGTGGCAGGCGACGGTGCGGTCCGGTCCAGCCGGGCGCAGCTTCGGCTCCTCCGACCGGCAGCGGTCGAAGACGTAGGGACAGCGGGTGTGGAAGCGGCAGCCTTTGGGGGGGTCGACGGGGCTCGGCACGTCGCCGCTGAGCACGATGCGGCGTCGCGTCGCGTCGGGGTCGGGCACCGGCACGGCGGACAGCAGCGCGCGGGTGTAGGGGTGGCGCGGGTCGCCGAACAGGCTGCGCCGGTCGGCGTTCTCGACGAGCTTGCCGAGGTACATCACGGCGACGCGATGGGTCATGTGCTCGACGATGGCGAGGTCGTGGCTGATGAACAGCATGGCGAGGCCGAGCTCGGCCTGCAGCTCGCAGAGCAGGTTGACGACCTGCGCCTTGACCGACACGTCGAGCGCCGACACCGCCTCGTCGCAAACGAGGAGGTCGGCGCCGGGCGCGAGCGCGCGGGCGATGCCGATGCGCTGGCGCTGGCCGCCGGAAAACTCGTGCGGGCGCCGGGTGGCGGCGTCGCGCGGCAGGCGCACGCGGTCGAGCAACTCGGCGACGCGCTTGCCGACCTCGGCGCCGCGGGCGAGGCCGAAGCTGCGCAGCGGTTCGGCGATGATGTCGCCGACGCTCATGCGCGGGTCGAGGCTCGAGAACGGGTCCTGGAAGATCACCTGCACGCGCCGACGCAGCGGCCGCAGCCGGCGGCCGCCGAGCTGGTCGATGCGCTCGCCGCCGAGGTAGATCTCGCCCGCCGTGGGATCGACGAGGCGCAGGATCATGCGCCCGACGGTGGACTTGCCGCAGCCGCTTTCCCCGACGAGCGACAGGGTCTGCCCGCGCTCGACGGCGAAGGTCACGTCGTCCACGGCGTGGACGGCGCCGACCGCGCGGCCGAGCAGCGGGCTGCGCAGCGGGAAGTGCTTGGTCAGCACGTTGCATTCGAGCAGGGGGCGGGTGCTCACGCGGCGAGCCCCGGCATCGCGTCGACGCCCGCGTAGTGGCAGGCGGCGAGGTGGCCCGCGCCCTTGTCGACGCAGGCCGGCTCCACCGCCTCGCACAGCGCCGTGGCGCGCGGGCAGCGCTTGGCGAAGGCGCAGCCGCGCAGCGGCTCGCGCAGGGAGGGCACCTGCCCGCGGATCTCCGTCAGCCGCTCCGGCGCGGCGGCGGCGAGCGACGAGCCGAGGCGCGGCACCGCGCCGAGCAGCCCCTGCGTGTAGGGGTGAAGCGGCCGGGCGAACAGGTCGCGCACCCTCGCCTCCTCCACCTTGCGGCCGGCGTACATCACGATGACCCGTTCCGCCATCTCGGCGACGACGCCGAGGTCGTGGGTGATGAGCATGATAGCCGAGCCGAGCCGGGACTTGAGGTCGCGCATCAGGTCGAGGATCTGCGCCTGGATGGTGACGTCGAGCGCGGTGGTCGGCTCGTCGGCGATGAGGAGCTGCGGGTTGCAGGCCAGCGCCATCGCGATCATCACGCGCTGGCGCATGCCGCCCGAAAGCTGGTGCGGGTACTCGCGGGCGCGGCGCCGCGGGGCGGGGATGCCGACGAGGTCGAGCATCTCCACCGCGCGCGCCTCCGCCTTCGGGCGCGACAGGTGCTGGTGCAGCCGCAACGTTTCGCCGATCTGCGCGCCGACGGTCAGCACCGGGTTCAGCGAGGTCATCGGCTCCTGGAACACCATGCTGATGTCGTTGCCGCGCAGGGCGCGCATTTCGCGGTCGGGCAGGCGGAGGAGGTCGCGTCCGGCGAAGCTGATGCGCCCGGCGATGCGCCCCGGCGGCTCCGGCACCAGGCGCAGGATGGACATGGAGGTCACCGACTTGCCGCAGCCGCTTTCCCCGACGATGGCCACGGTTTCCCCCGCCGACACGGTGAAGGACAGGCCATTCACCGCCCGCACCACGCCGTCGGCGGTGGCGAAATGGGTTTGCAGGTTCTCGACCTCGAGGAGGGCCATGTCAAAGCTCCCGCGCGATGCGGGGATCGAGCGCGTCGCGCAGCCCGTCGCCGAGCAGCTGCACGGCGAGCACGGTGACCGACAGGAACGCGGCGGGAAAGAACACGAGGTAGGGCTTGACCTGCCACAGCGCCCGGCCCTCGGCCATGATGTTGCCCCAGGACGGGAAGATCGGCGGCGTGCCCGCGCCGATGAAGGACAGGATGGCCTCCGTGATCATCGCGGAGGCGGCGACGTAGGTGGTCTGCACCAGCAGCGGCGCCAGGATGTTCGGCAGCACGTGGCGCACGATGATCGCGGGTAGGCGCGCCCCGCAGGTCACCGCCGCCTCGATGTAGGGCTGCTCGCGCAGGCTGAGCACGAGGCCGCGCACCAGGCGGGCCACGCGCGGCGTTTCCGCGATGGTGATGGCGACCACGACGTTGGTCACGGACCCTCGCGTCAGCGCGGTGAGCGCCACCGCCAGCAGGATCGAGGGGATGGACATGAGCCCGTCCATGATGCGCATGATGATGGGGTCGAGCGCGCGCACGAAGCCGGACAGCGCGCCGACGGCGACGCCGCCGAGCGACGACAGCAGCCCCACCGCGAGGCCGACGATGAGCGACACCCGCGCGCCGTAGAGGGTGCGCGAATACAGGTCGCGCCCCAGCATGTCCGTGCCGAACCAGGCCGCGTCGGAGGGTGGGCGGAGGCGGCGCGCCGGCGCGAGGGCGAGCGGGTCGACCGTGCCGAGCTCCGGCGCGAACAGGGCGATGACCGCCATGACGCCGAGCAGCAGCCCGCCGACGATGATCAGCGGGTGGCGCTTGAGCAGCTGCGCCGCGCGGCCGCGCCGGCGCGGCGGCGGCAGCACGTCGGGCAGCGGCGCCGCCTCCACCACGCCGGGCGGGAGGTCCTGGCCGGGGGGCAGGTCGCGGCGGTCGAGCAGCGCGGCGAGGCTCAAAGGCGTATCCTCGGGTCGAAGACGGTGTAAAGGAGGTCGACGCCGAGGTTGATCAGGACGTAGAGGAACGAGAACAGCAGCACCACGCCCTGGATGATGGGGTAGTCGCGCCGCAGGATCGCGTCCGTCACCAGGCGCCCAATGCCGGGGATGGCGAACACGCTTTCGGTGACGACGGCGCCGCTGATGAGCGCGGCGAAGCCGATGCCGACCACGGTGACGATGGGCACGGCGGCGTTCTTCAGCGCGTGGACGAACATGAGCCCGCCCTGGCCGACGCCCTTCGCCCGCGCCGTGCGCATGTAGTCCTGCCCCATCGCTTCCAGCATGGTGGCCCGCGTCACGCGCGCGATCAGCGCGATGTAGAGCAGGGCGAGCGCCAGCGCGGGCAGGATCAGGCTCGACAGGAAGGGCACGACGCCCTGGCTTAGGGGGGTGAAACCCTGCACCGGCAGCCACCGCAGCCGCAGCGCGAAGACGTAGGCGAGCAGGTAGCCGACCACGAACACCGGCACGGAGAAGCCCAGCACGGAAAGCAGCATGGCCGCGCGGTCGATCAGCGAACCCTGCTTCCAGGCGGCCACGACGCCGAGCGGCACGGCGACGCAGAGTGCGATGACGAGGGTCAGCAGCAGCAGCGACAGCGTCGGCTCGATGCGCTGGGCGATGAGGTGGGTGACCGGCAGGCGGGTGAAGATGGAGGTGCCGAGGTCGCCGTGGAGGATGCGCCAGCACCATTCCCCGAACTGCACGAGGAAGGGACGGTCGAGGCCGAGCGTCGCGCGGATGCGCGCGATGTCCGCCGGCGTGGCCTGGTCGCCGGCGATGAGAGCCGCCGGGTCGCCGGGCGTCAGGTACAGCAGGCTGAACACGAACAGGGCCACGATGAGCATGACCGGAAACGTCACCAGCACCCGTCGTATCGCGTAGGTCAGCATTGAACGCCCTGCTGGGAAACGGAAGCGCGGTGGCGCGCAGGTCGGGCCGGCACGGACGCGCGGAGCGACGGCGACCGCCCCGCGCCGCCCGCCGGCGCCGCCTGCCCGATCGTGTTGGCCAGAATCGTGCCGCGCGCCGGGACCGGCCGGCGCGCACGGTGGCGGCTGCCCGGCAGAACGCGTCGCGGCGGGTCGGCCGCGCCCGTCACCGCGCCGGCACCGGCGCCACGCCGACGGGGTCTATCGGCGATGACGGCACGCCGCCGGCCTCGATGGCCTCGCCCGCCTGGAGGCACAGGTCCTCGCGGAAGCGCGCGGCGACGAGCTGGACGCCGACCGGCGCGGTCCCGGCGAGGCCGGTCGAAACGGTCAGCGCGGGCAGGCCGAGGAAGGGGATGGCCGCCTGGGTGAGCTGGGCGCGCCACAGCCGCGCGAAGGCGTCGCCGCCGCCGAGGTCGGCATCGTCGGCGAAGGGCAGCTCGCCGCAGACCGGCAACAGCACGACGGGGTGGACGTCGAGGAACAGCTGCCATTGCCGCAGCAGCGTCGCCCGCCGCGTCAGCGCGCGGGACAGGGTGCCGAGGTCGAACCCCGCCGCGATGTCGGCGAGGCCGCGCATCACGGCGAGCGCGCCGGCATCGCCCTCCCGCTCGGCGTCGCGGAGCTTGTCGGCATAGCCGTCGCCGATCCAAAGCAGGCCGTTGAGGTCCGCCGCCTCCGCCAGCGGGGGCAGGTCGTCGCGCGCGTCCACCGCCCAGCCGGCGCGCTCCAGCCGGGCGGCGGCGTCGAGGAGCGCCGCCTCGACGGCCGGGTCGATGACGAGGCCGTCGGGGCGCAGGCAGAGCGCGGCGCGGCGCGGCGCCGGCGGCCCTGCGAGCGGGGCCGGCACGTACCAGGGATCGCGCGCGTCAGGCTGCGCCAAGGCGTCGAGCGCGAGCCGGAGGTCCCCGATCGTGCGCGCCAGCGGGCCGGATACGGCCATGAGCTGTCCGCCGATCGACCGTTCGGGGGCGGACGCGTTGAAGGCGGGGATGCGGCCGAGCGTCGGCCTGAGGCCGTGGACGCCGCAGGCGTAGGCGGGGAAGCGCACCGAGCCGGCGATGTCGGTGCCGTGGGCGAGGGCGCCTATTCCGGCGGCGACCGCCGCGGCGGCGCCACCCGAGGAGCCGCCCGGCGTCAGCGTGGGATCACGCGGGTTCCTGGTGCGGCCATGGAGCCGGTTGTCGGTGAACCAGCGGGCGGAGAAGGCCGGTACGTTGGTGCGCCCGATGATGACCGCGCCGGCCCGGCGCAGGTTCGTGACGACGGGGCTGTCCGCCGTCGCGACGAGGTCGCGCTGCGCGACGAGGCCGTTGGTGTTGGCGCAGCCCGCCTGGTCGACATTGTCCTTGACGGTCACGGGCACGCCGGCGAGCGGGCCGAGCGCGAGGCCGGCGGCGAGCGCACGGTCGACCGCCGCCGCGGCCGCCAGGGCGTCCTCGGGGCGGGGGTCAACCACGGCGTTGATCGCCGGGTTCACCGCGTCGAGCCGCGCCAGCGCGTCGCGGCACACTTCCGTCGCGCTGACCTCGCGCGCGCGGACCCGCCGCGCGATCTCCCCCGCGCCGAGGCGCCACAGTTCCGTCATCTCGCCACCCCGACCATGTCCCGCGTCACGCCGCCGCCGGCGCCGCGTGATGCTCCCATTCCTCGTCCCACACCTGCACGACGTGGCCGGGCGACACGTCGCGGTACATCCGCGTCGGCGGCACGTAGTCGGGCGGGCGGATCGGGTTCTTGATCTCGTCGGCCTTGATCGCGTGGCGGCGCGCCCGGCGTGCGGGGTCGGGCACGGGCACGGCGGCGATGAGCCGCTTGGTGTAGGGGTGCTGCGGGGCGGCGAACAGCGCCTGCCGCGGCCCGATCTCAACGATCTCGCCGAGGTACATCACCGCGACCCTGTGGCTGACGCGCTCGACGACCGCCATGTCGTGCGAGATGAACAGGTAAGCCAGCCCGAACTCCGCCTGGAGTTCCAGCATCAGGTTCACGACCTGCGCCTTCACCGACACGTCGAGCGCGGACACCGCCTCGTCGGCGACGATGAGGCGCGGCCGCACCGCCAGGGCGCGGGCGATGCAGATGCGCTGGCGCTGGCCGCCGGAGAACTCGTGGGGGAAGCGCCCGGCCATGTCGGGCTGGAGGCCGACGCGGCCGAGCAGGTCGGCCGCGCGCTCGCGCGCCTCCTTGGGCGCGGCGAGGCGGTTGATGAGCATCGGCTCGGCGACCGCCGCGCCGATCGTCATGCGCGGGTCGAGGCTGGCGAAGGGATCCTGGAAAATCATCTGCATGCGGTGGCGGCAGGCGCGCAGCGCGCTCGGCCCCAGCCCCAGCACGTCCTCCCCGTCGAGCAGCACGGAGCCGGACTGCGGCTCGATCAGGCGCAGCAGCGAGCGTCCCGTCGTCGACTTGCCGCAGCCGGACTCGCCGACGAGCGACAGGGTTTCGCCGGCGGCGAGGCTGAACGACACGCTCTCCACGGCGTGGACGCGGCCGGTGAGGCGCCCCATCAGGCCGCCGCGGATGGGGAAGCGGGTGACGAGGTCGCGGACCTCGAGGACCGGGCGCCGCGTCGCGTCGGCGTCCGCGACCGACACCACCTCCTCGCCGAGCCGTTCCGGCTCGCCCGTGGCGCGGTCGACGATGGCGAAGCGCGTCGGGCGGCTGCGGCCGGCCATCGAGCCAAGCCGCGGCACCGCGGCGAGGAGCGCACGCGAGTAGGGATGCTCGGCGCGGGCGAACAGCTCCGCCGTCGGCTTGCACTCGACCGCCCGCCCGTTCAGCATCACCAGGGTGCGGTCCGCGACCTCCGCCACCACGCCCATGTCGTGGGTGATGAACAGCACGGACATGCCCTCCTCGTGCTGGAGCTGCCGGATCAGGTCGAGGATCTGCGCCTGGATGGTGACGTCGAGCGCGGTGGTCGGCTCGTCGGCGATGAGCAGCTTCGGCCGGCAGGCCAGCGCCATGGCGATCACGGCGCGCTGGCGCATGCCGCCGGAGAAGCGGTGGGGATAGTCATGCATCCGCGAGGCGGCGGCGGGGATGCGGACCTTGTCGAACAGGCGCACCGTTTCCGCCTCGGCGGCGGTGCGCGTCATCCCGCGGTGCAGCATCAGCGCCTCGGCGACCTGGAAGCCGACGGTGAGCACCGGGTTGAGGCTCGTCATCGGCTCCTGGAAGATCATGGCGATGTCGTTGCCGCGGATGCAGCGCACGTCGTTGGCCGACATGCGCAGGAGGTCGCGCCCGCCGAGCAGGATGCGCCCTTCCACCTTGCTCGACGCCGCCGGCGTCAGCCGCATGCAGGACAGCGCCGTGACGCTCTTGCCCGAGCCGGACTCCCCGACGAGCGCCACGGTTTCGCGCGGCGCGATGGTGAAGGACACGCCGCGCACCACCTCGCGCCAGCGCCCCTCCACCTTGAAGGAGGTGCGGAGGTTCTCGACCGACAGGATCGGCGTCACGGTGTCTTCCACGGCAAGGCCCCCTACAACACCCGACGCGGGTCGAGCGCGTCCCGCAGTCCGTCACCGAGGAAATTGATCGACAGCACGGTCAGGAAGATCGCCGCACCGGGGAAAAGCGCCCAGTGCGTCGCCACGCCGAGATGGTCCTTGGCGTCGAACAGCAGGCGGCCCCAGGTCGGGATGTCGGGCGGAAAGCCGAGGCCGAGGAAGGACAGGGTCGATTCCGCGATGATGGCGGCCGACACCTCGATGGTGGCGGCGACGATCACCGGCCCGATCGCGTTTGGCAGGATGTGGCGGATCACGAGCCAACTCCGGCTCGCGCCGGCAGCGCGCGCGGCTTCCACGAACTCCTTCTCGCGAAGGGTGAGGAACTGCGCCCGCACGAGGCGCGCCACGGGCATCCAGCGCAGGCCGCCGATCACCGTCACCACCAGGATGAAGACGCCGCCCTCGACGCCGAACGCCGACTTCAGCGCGTCGCGGAACAGGTAGATGATGAGGAGCAGCAGCGGCAGTTGCGGCAGCGACAGGAACAGGTCCGTCACCCACATCAGCACGGTGTCGGCGACCCCCCGCGACATGCCGGCGAGCGCGCCGACGAGGATGCCGACGACGGTCGCGACGAGCATCGCGGCGAAGCCGACGGCGAGCGAGATGCGGCCGCCGTAGATCATGCGGGCGAGCAGATCCTGCCCGAGGTCGTCGGTGCCGAAGGGGTGGGCGGCGGTGGGACCCTGCAGGGTGGCGGCGAAGTCGATGTCGTCGATCGAAAGCGGCCACAGCAGCGGCCCGAGCAGGACGCCGCCGACGAGCGCCAGCAGGATGACGATGCTGACCACGGCGAGGCGGTGGCGGCGGAAACGCCGCCAGGTTTGCAGCGCCGGCGACGCGTTCGCGGTGGGCGCGGCGGCGGGCGCGGCAGACGCGACGGGCGACGGCTCCGGTGCGGCGAGCGCCGCCGCGCCGTCGGGGAAGGCCGGGTCGGGAGCGGCGGGCTCAGCCAAAGGAGATGCGCGGGTCGAGCAGGCCGTAGAGCAGGTCGGCGACGAGGTTGAACAGCACCACGAGGCAGGCGAAGACGAAGGTCACCGCCATCACCACGGGTGTGTCGTTGGCGAGCATGGCGTCGATCAGCAGCGAGCCGATGCCCGGCACCCGGAAGATCTGCTCCGTGACGATGGCGCCGCCGAACACCGCCGGCATCTGCAAGGCGACCAGCGTCACCACCGGGATCAGGGCGTTGCGGGCGATGTGGCGGCGCACCACCGTGCCCTCGGCGAGCCCCTTGGCGCGCGCGGTGGTCACGTAGTCGAGGCGCGCCACGTCGAGCACGGCCGAGCGCACGTAGCGCGTGTAGGACGAGGCCTGGAACAGCCCCAGCACCGCGACCGGCATGATCGCCTGCTTGAAGCTTTCCCACCACCAATGCCAGCCGGTCGCGTCGAGGTCGGCCTTGTACACGAAGGGCAGCCAGTCGAGCCGGATGGAGAAGAGCAGGATCAGCAGCAGGCCGGTGAAGAAGGTGGGCAGGGAGAAGCCGATGAAGGCAATGCCGTTCGCGACCTGGTCGAACACCGAATACGGCCGCAGCGCGCCGAAGATGCCGACGGGGAGCGCCACCATCAGCGCCAGGACCTGCGACGACCCGACCACGATCAGCGTCGCCGGCAGCCGTTGCAGGATCAGCGCGGTGACGTTGACGCGGCTGGCGAAGGAAAAGCCCCAGTCCCCGTGCATCATCGCCATCGCCCAATGCATGTAGCGCATCATGATGGGGTCGTTGAGCCCGAACTTGACGCGCAGCGCCTCCCTGACGCTTGGCGGCACGTTCGGGTTCGAGGCGAGTTCCCCGAACGGGTCGCCCGGCGCGAGCGCCAGAACGGTGAACAGCACCACGCTGATCCCGATCAGGCTCGGGATGGCGATGAGCAGGCGTCGTGCGAGGTAGGCGCCCATCGCCGGCTCAGCTCGACGTTTCGCGCCACCAGTCGGGCAGGGCCCACAGGTCGTTGTCCCAACCGCTCGACGGCAACCGCAGCTTGGCGTTGACCGCCGACACGTTGGCGCGGTGGAGCAGCGGAACCTCGTAGCCGGCGGTGACCATGTCGTTCATGGCGACGAACAGGGCGGCGCGCTTGGCGAGGTCGAGTTCGGTTTGCGCGGCGGCGTAAAGCTTGTCGTAGTCGGCGTTGCGCCAGCGCGTGATGTTGCGGCCCGCCCACTTGTTGGCCTTGGTGGCGCATTCCGACGACACGTACATCAGCATCCACTGCACCGGGTCGGGCTGGACCATGTTGGTCGTGTACATCTCCATGTCGGCGTAGAAATGCGGGTAGGTGTCGGTGTTGGCGGCGTCGGAGGAGAAGAACACGGACGGGGTCACCGACTTGATCTCGATGGCGATGCCGGCCTTCTGGCAAGCCTGCTTGACGATGGCCTGCGTCTTCTGGCGCGGGGCGTTGATGGAGGTTTGGAACACGAAGCTGAGCTTCACGCCGTTCTTGGCGCGGATGCCGTCCGACCCCTTCTTCCAGCCGGCATCGTCAAGCAGCTTCTCCGCCTTGGCCGGGTCAAAGGCGAAGCTGGTGTTCTTCGACGCGAAGCGCTCCGGGCCGTTGATCGTGTTGGCGGTGGCCCTTCCCGTGCGGCCGTAGATGAACTTCTGCACCGAGTTGCGGTCGATCAGCAGCTTCATCGCCTGCCGGACCGCCGGATCGGAAAAGGCCGGGTGTTCCGTCTTGGTGGAGGACCTTTCGCCATCGACCTCCTTGTTGGGATCGGTGGTGTTGAGAAGGATGTGTTCGAGGTTGCCGCCGTAAACGACGTCGATGCGGCCCTTGCCGCCGGCCTCGAGCCGCTTCAGCACCTCGTCCTCGACCTGCATGTTCCAGGCGTAGTCGTATTCGCCGGTTTGCAGCACCGCGCGGGCGGCCGATACGGCATCGCCGCCACCCTTCATTTCCACCACGTCGAAATACGGACGGTTCGGCAGGTGGTAGTTCGGGTTGCGCTCGCCGCGCACCGTGTCGCCCGGGCGGAACTCGGCGAACCGGTAGGGTCCGGTGCCGACCGGCTTGAGGTTGTTGGGCGCGTCGCGCGACTTCGCGCCGATGTAGTCGGCGAACAGGTGCTTGGGCAGCACCATGCCGAAGGTGCCGACGAAGGCGTCGGCCCACATCGGCGTCGGCTTGTCGAACAGCACGCGCGCGGTGAGGTCGTCGACCTTCTCGACGGTGATGTCCTTGTAGGTGCCGATGCTCGTCGCCGCCGTCGCCGGGTCGCGCGCGTATTCCCAGGTGAACACGAGGTCGTCGGCGGTGAACGGCTTGCCGTCATGCCACTTCACGTCCGGCTTCAGCTTCCACACCACCGAGCGGCCGTCGGCGGCGAGCATGCCGTTGTCCTTGGACGGGATGGTCGCGGCGAGCACGGGCAGCAGGTTGGCGTCGGCGTCCCAGGCGGCGAGCGGCTCGTAGAAGATGCGGCAGGCTTCCTGGTCCTTGGTGCCGTTGGCGAAGTGCGGGTTGAGCAGGGTCGGCGCCTGCCACCACAGCAGCTTCAGCGGGCCGCCGCCGCCGGCCTTGGTCGGCTTGTAGGTGGCGCGGGCGTCGGAGGCCATGGCGACGCCGCCCTGCGCGAGCATCAGCCCGGCCATCGGGCCGCTCAAGCCCAGCGCCGCCATGCGCTGCACGAAGGCGCGGCGCGACAGGCGGCCGTCCTTGACCGCGCCGACCATGTCCCTGAGTCGATGCTCGTCCATCATCTTCTCCCGGACCTGTCGACGCCGCGTACCGGCGTCGCCCGCACCCGACGTCGCAAGGGGCGGGCCAGCACTCCCTTGTCAACCGCCTGGACAGGGCTTTGCAACAGCGCTCAGATAGAACTTTATGGAGATGCGCCTTGGACAACCGCAACGCGCTGTGGCGCCAGGTCGATGCCCACAAGGAGCGCCTGATCGCGCTCAGCGACCGCGTGTGGGGCATGCCCGAGGTGTGCTACACGGAGGCGCGCTCGGTGGCCGAGCACGTCGCCGAGCTGACGCACCAGGGATTCCGCCTGCGTGAGAACGTCGCCGGCATCCCGACCGCGGTGGTGGGCGAGGCCGGCGAGGGCGGGCCGGTGATCGCCTTCCTCGGCGAATACGACGCGCTGCCGGGCTTGAGCCAGCAAGCCGGCGCCGCTGCCCACGCCCCCGTCGAGCCGGGCGGGGCCGGCCACGGCTGCGGCCACAACCTCCTGGGCTCGGCGGCGCTCCTCGCGGCCACCGCGCTCAAGGACTGGCTCGCGGAAACCGGCACGCCGGGACGGGTGCGCTACTACGGCTGTCCGGCCGAGGAGGGCGGCGCGGCCAAGGCGTTCATGGTGCGCGACGGCGCCTTTGCCGACGCCGACGCCGCGATCTCGTGGCATCCCCACAGCTTCTGGGAGGTGGCGCCGGCGATCTCGCTCGCCAACACGCGGGTCGATTTCGTGTTCGCCGGCCGCGCCGCCCACGCCGCCGTGGCGCCCCACCTCGGTCGCAGCGCGCTCGACGCGGTGGAACTGATGAACGTCGGCGTGAACTACATGCGCGAGCACATGCCGAGCGACGCCCGCGTCCATTACGCCCTGCTCGATGCCGGCGGCATCGCGCCCAACGTCGTCCAGGCCAGCGCCCGCGTGCGCTATTCGGTGAGGGCGCGCGACCTGCCGGGCATGCTGGAGCTGGTGGAAAGGGTGAAGAAGATCGCCCAAGGTGCGGCGCTGATGACGGAAACCACCGTCGAGGTGCGCATCGTCAGCGCCGTGTCCGACCTTCTCGGCAACGAGCCGCTGGAGCGGACGCTGCACGCCATCCTCGAAGACCTCGGGCCGCCGCGCTGGGACGAGGCCGACCACGACTACGCCAAGGCGATGCAGGCGACGTTCGGCCCCAACGACATCGACGCGATCTACCGCTCGGTCGGCCAGAAACGGACGGACAAGGCGCTCGCCGACTTCACCGTGCCGTTCGACGCCCGGCGCAACCCCGCCGTCGGCTCGACGGATGTCGGCGACGTCAGCTGGGTCGTGCCCACCGTGCAGGCCCACGCGCCGACGGTGGCGATCGGCACGCCGTTCCACACCTGGCAGGTGGTGGCGCAGGGCAAGAGTCCGGCCGCCCACAAGGCGATGGTGCAGGTCGCCAAGGCGATGGCGGCGACGGGCGCGGCCGTGCTCACCGACCCGGCGCTGCGCGCCGCGGCGAAGGCCGACCTCGCCGCGCGCGCGGGCGAGCGGGGCTACGTGTCGCCGCTGCCGGCACACGTCGAGCCGCCGCTCGCCATGTCGCGCGGCTAGCGGGCGATCCGGCGCCGATGGCGCGAACTTCGCAGGAAGGACTTCCATGAGCACCATCGACGCCATCCGCCGCGACCACGACGCCCTCACCGCGATCCGTCGCGACATCCACGCCCACCCGGAACTCGGGATGGAGGAGCGGCGCACGGGCGACCTCGTCGCGGCCAAGCTCGACGAATGGGGCCTCGAAGTGCATCGCGGCGTCGGTCGCACCGGCGTCGTCGGCGTGCTGCGCAACGGCTCGGGCAACCGCGCGATCGGGCTGCGCGCCGACATGGACGCGCTGCCGATGACGGAGATCACCGGGCTGCCCTATGCCAGCACCCAGCCCGGGCGCATGCACGCCTGCGGGCATGACGGCCACACCGCCATGCTGCTCGGCGCCGCCAAATACTTGAGCGAAACCCGGCGCTTCTCCGGCACGGTGAACTTCATCTTTCAGCCGGGCGAGGAGGGCTGCGGCGGCGCCCTCGCCATGCTCGAGGACGGTCTCTTCGAGCGCTTCCCCTGCGACGCGATCTTCGGCATCCACAACCGACCGGACATGCCGGTCGGGGAGTATTCCGTGCGCCCCGGCGCCTTCATGGCCGGCGGCGGCTTCTTCGACATCACGATCAGCGGCAAGGGCACGCACGCGGCGCGGCCGGAGGTCGGCATCGATCCCGTGCTCGTCGCCTGCCACCTCGGCACGGCGCTGCAATCGGTGGTGTCGCGCACGGTGTCGCCGCTCGACCCCGTGGTGCTGAGCATCACCAAGGTCGGCGGCGGCGACGCCTACAACGTGATCCCGCAGACGGCCACCCTGTCGGGCACCGCCCGCTTCTTCACCCGCGAGGTGGGCGACCTCGTCGAGGCCTCGATGCGCCGGCTGGCGGAAAGCGTCGCCGCCGCCTTTGGCGCCACCGCGACCCTCGACTTCCGCCTGCTGTTCGCCCCCACGGTGAACGCCGCCGAGCCGGTGGCGGCGGTGGAGGAGGCCGTGCGCGGCCTCGTCGGCGACGCCGCCCTGCACACGGACAAGCCGGTGGTGATGGGCTCGGAGGACTTCTCCTTCATGTTGGAGAAGGTCCCCGGCGCCTACCTCAACATCGGCAACGGCGACTGCGAGCCGCTGCACCATCCCGGCTACAACTTCAACGACGCGGCGCTGCCCTACGGCGCCGGCCTGTTCGCCCACCTCATCGAGCGCCAGCTCGCGCCCTGACGCCCAATCAGTCGGCCAGTCCCGCCGCCCGCGGGTCGCGGCGGGCGAGGCGGGCGAGCAGGTAGTCGACCTCCAGCCGCGCGGCGGCGCTCATCGCGGTCGCCGGCTTGCGCTGCGCGTCGGCAGCGATGATGCCGCGCCGTGCCATGACGTACTTGCGCACCGCGAGCCCGACCGCCGGCTGCTGCTCGTAGCGCAGCAACGGCAGGTGCGCGTCGAACAGCTCGTGGGCGGCATCGCGCTGCCCGTCCCGTTGCAGGCGCACCACGTCGACCAGCATGTCGGGAAAGGCATAGCCCGTCATCGCGCCGTCGGCGCCGCGCTCCGTTTCGAAGTCGAGGAACAGCCCGCCATTGCCGCACAGGATGGAGATCGGCCGCATCGCGCCGTCCTTCTGCCAGCCCCGCAGCGACGAAATCTTTTCCAAACCCGGCCAGTCCTCGTGCTTGAGCATGACGCAGGACGGGTTCTCGCTCACGATGCGCCGGATCACGCCGGGCGTCATCACCACGGAGAAGTTCAGGGGGTAGTCCTGGACGACGAAGGGCACGGCGTCGCCGATCGCCTCGACCGCCTGGCGGTAGTAACCCGCGATCTGGTCGTCGGTGCGCAGCGTGTTGGGCGGCGCGATCATCACCCCTGCCGCGCCGGCATCCATCGAGGCCAGCGCCAGGGCGCGCATCGCGGCGAAGCCCGCCGCGGAAACGCCGACGATAACCGGAAGATCGCCCGCGCGCCGGATGAATCGGGCGGCGATGTCGCCGGCTTCCGCCCCGTCGAGCTTGGGGGCCTCGCCCATCACGCCGAGCACGGTCATGCCGGTGCTGCCGACCTCGCGGTAGAACTCCACCATGCGGTCGATGGACGCGACGTCGATCCGCCCATCCGCGGCGAAGGGGGTCGGCGCGATGGGGTACACGCCCCGTGCGGTGTGGTCGAGCGGCATGCGGTTCCTCCTTCGATGCGGGCGAACGCCCCGACGGGCGCCGGGGTTCAGCGGTTGACGAGCGTTGCCGGCACCAGGAACAGCACCAGCGCGGCGGCAAGGCCGAGGCTTGCCGCCACCAGCACCAGCCCCGAGTTCAGCGTGCCGGTGACCCCGCGCAGGTAGCCGATCAGGCTGGGGCTGACGAAGCCGGCGAGGTTTCCCGTGCAGTTGATGAGCGCGATGCCCGCCGCCGCCGCGGTGCCGCCGAGGAAGGAGGTCGGCAGCGCCCAGAACATGGGTAGCGCGGTGACCACGCCCATCGCCGCCATCACCAGCCCCGCCACCGCGACCGGCGTGCTCTGCCCGGCCTGGGTGCAAAGGAGGAAGCCGCAGGCCGAAAGCAGCGCCGGCCCGGCGACGTGCCAGCGCCGCTCGCGCGTGCGATCGGCGTGCCGGCCGACCACCAGCATGGAGACCAGCGCCGCCGTGTAGGGCAACACGGTCAGCAGCCCCACGGTGAACGGGCTCTTGATGCCGGTTTGCGCGATGATGGTCGGCTGCCAGAAGCCGAGGGCGTAGGAACCCATCACGATGCAGAACAGGATGGCGCACATCAGCAGCACCCGCGGGCTGGTGAAGACGGAGCCGAGCGCGGTGTGCGACTTCACGTCGGCTTCCGCCGCGATCTCGGCGCCGAGTGCGGCCTTCTCGCCGTCGCTCAGCCAGGCGGCGTCGGCGATGCGGTCGTCGAGGGTGAACAGCACCACGACGCCGAGCACCACCGCCGGCACCGCCTCCAGGATGAACAGCCATTGCCAGCCGGCGAGGCCGTGCCATCCCGCCGCCGACTGCATGATGAAGCCGGACAGCGGGCCGCCGAGGATGCCCGACACCGGGTTGCCCGCCATCAGCGTCGCCACCATCCGCGCCCGCCGCTGCGAAGGGAACCAGTAGGTGAGGTAGAGCACCATGCCGGGGAAGAAGCCGGCTTCGGCGACGCCGAGGACGAAGCGGACGGCGTAGAACTGGAACGGCGTGTGGACGAAGGCGGTCGCCGCCGACACGAAGCCCCACACGACCAGCACCCGGCAGATCCACACCCGTGCCCCGACCCTGTGCAGGATGAGGTTGCTCGGCACCTCGAAGAAGAAGTAGCCGACGAAGAAGATGCCGGAGCCGAAGCCGTAGACGGCGTCGCTGAAATGGAGGTCGCCGACCATCTGCAGCTTGGCGAAGCCGACGTTGACCCGGTCGAGGTAGGCGACGATGTAGCCGACGAAGAGGATCGGCATGATCCGCCATGCCACCCTGGCGTGGACCGCTGCCGCTTTCGCGGCGATGTCCTGCGCGTCGCTCCGCGTCATGCCCGTCCTCCCAGTGTCCATTGTTCCCGGACCGTCGGTGCCGCGCCTCGCCGGATCCGGGTCGTCCTCGCCGCCGCTCCGGCCGGCGATCGGCAGCGGTGCGGCGTCGTG
>CAXTFM010000061.1:0-17610 GCA_964243435.1 uncultured Beijerinckiaceae bacterium | reverse complement strand
AGCTTGCCCAATACGAGCGCTACGGCGTCACGGCGGTCATGTCGCTCGGCGTCAACCAGGATATCCTCTACACCTGGCGGGAAGAACAACGCGCCGGCAAACTGGCCGGCGCCGATATTTTCACCGCTGACCGCGGGCGCGGGGTGCCGGGCGGCGGGGCTCGGCTCGCGCTGATCGACACGCTGCGCGTCGCCGCACCCTGGCAACGGCTGCGGCGCGACGCCCTGCCGGCCTCGCCCGCCGCGCCGAACCGCGTGCTGGTGCGGCGCGAGGACTTCCGCGTCGCCCGCTTCACGGCGCGGCAGGGCAGCGTCACCATCTTCGTCGTCGACGCTTCCGGCTCGGCGGCGCTGCACCGCCTCGCCGAGGTGAAGGGCGCGGTCGAGCTGGTCCTGGCGGAGTGCTACGTGCGCCGCGACGAGGTGGCGCTGATCGCCTTTCGCGGAACCGGGGCCGAGCTGATCCTGCCACCGACGCGAGCGCTGGCGCGGGCGAAGCGCGCGCTGGCCGGGCAGCCGGGCGGCGGCGGCACGCCGCTGGCGGCGGCGATCATGGCGGCGCTGCACCTCGCCGCCGGCGTCCGCCGCCGCGGCCTCGACCCGTCGGTGGTGCTGATGACGGACGGCAAAGCCAACATCGCGCGCGACGGCCGGCCCGGGCGCCAAGCCGCGCAGGCCGACGCGGCCGAGGCGGCGCGCGTGTTCCGGTCGAGCGACCTCCCCGCCCTGGTGCTCGACGTCGCCCCGCGGCCGTCCGATCCTGCCCGGCAACTCGCCGCGGCGATGGGCGCGCGCTACCTGCCCCTGCCCCATGCCGACGCGCAGACGCTGTCGCGCACCGTACGTGCCGCAACCGCGGCAATGAACGGGTAGGGCGGCGCCGGCGTTGTTGGGCCTGCGTCGCTCGTCTTTCCGGAAGGTTCCATGGCTCCTTCGCCGTTCTCCAGCTTCCGGCGCAAACCGACGTCCCGGCCCCGCTCGGCCGCGCGCCGCGTCGCCACCTGGGGCCTCGTGCCGCTCGGCGTCGCCAGCGGCTTCGCCGGGGCACGGGCATGGCGCAGGGCGCCGCGCGACATGGCGCTGCCGCCGGCGCTCGACGGCACCATGGGCGAGCTCGCCATCCCCTTCGGCCGCCTCGTCTATTACCAGGCGGGACCGGCGGACGGCGCGCCGCTCCTCCTCGTCCACAGCGTGAACGCCGCCGCCAACGCCTACGAGGTCAAGCCGCTTTACGACCATTACGCGCGGCGGCGGCCCGTTTACGCGCTTGAGCTGCCGGGTTTCGGCTTCTCCGACCGCCACGACAGGATCTACACGCCCCGGCTGATGACGGATGCCATTCTCGCCATGGTCGAGGAAGTCCGCACCCGCCACGGCGCCTTCCCGATCGACGCGATGGCGCTGTCGCTGTCCTGCGAGTTTTTGGCGCGTGCGGCGAGCGAGCACCCCACCCTGTTCCGCAGCCTCGGCCTCGTCAGCCCGACCGGTTTCGAGACGACGCTGGAGCGCCAGGGCGCCGCCGGCACCACCTTCGGCCGCCCTTCGGTGCGCGACGTGGTGTCGTTCCCGCTCTGGGGCCGTGCCCTGTTCAACGGGCTGGTGAGCCGGCCGAGCATGCGCTTCTTCCTGCAGAAGACCTGGGGCTCGAAGACCATCGACGAGGGCCTGTTCGCCTACGACTACCTCAGCGCCCACCAGCCCGGCGCCGAGCACGCGCCGTTCTCCTTCGTCGCCGGCTTCCTGTTCAGCAAGGATGCGCTCACCACCTACAAGACGCTGACCGGTCCCGTGTGGATGTGCCACGGCGTGCGCGGCGACTTCGTCGATTACGGCCGCAAGAGCGAGGTCGCCGGTCGGCCGAACTGGACGCTGGAAGTGTTCGATACCGGCGCCCTGTCGCACTTCGAACGGCTCGACGAGGTCACGGCCTCCTACGATGCCTTCGCCGAAACGTTCGCCTGATGCCTCCCCCGCGCGCGCTCGACTTCGACCGCGACGGGCGGGACTGGCCGAACCGCGACGCGAGCCGCTTCGTCGAGGCGGGCGGGATCCGCTGGCACGTGCAGCAGGCCGGCGAAGGGCCGGCGCTGCTGCTCCTGCACGGCACCGGCGCGTCCGTCCACTCCTGGCGTGGCCTGTGGCCGCTGCTCGGCCCGCACTTCCGCCTCACCGCCGTTGACCTGCCCGGCCACGGCTTCACCGCACGCCCGCCGCAGCGTCTCTTCACCCTGCCCGGCATGGCGGCGGGGCTCGCGGACCTGCTGCGCGCGCTCGACGTCGCGCCCGCGCTCGTCATCGGCCATTCCGCCGGCGCGGCGGTGATGCTGCGCTTCGCGCTCGACCGCCGGCGCGGCGGGGAGGCGGCGCCGCGCGGCCTCGTCAGCGTCAACGGCGCACTGAAGCCCTACGGCGGCGAGGCCGCCCGGTGGCTGTCGCCTGTCGCGAAGGCGCTGTTCCTCAACCCCCTGACCCCGCGCCTCTTCGCCTGGCGCGCCGGCAGCCGCGCCAGCGTGGAGCGGTTGATCCGTAACACCGGCTCCACCGTCGACGCGGAGGGCGTCGGCCAATACAGGACCCTCGTCGCCAACCCGAACCACGTCGCAGCGGCGCTCGGCATGATGGCGAACTGGGACCTGCAGCCGCTCGCCCGCGACATGCCCGGCCTCGACGTGCCGTTGCTGCTCATCGCCGGGGAGAACGACAGGGCGATCAAGTCCGAGGACGTCCACGCCGTGCGTGCGCTCGTGCCGGGCGCCAGGGTGGCGCTGCTGCGCGGGCTGGGCCACCTCGCCCACGAGGAGGCGCCGGAGCTCGTTGCCGCGCCGGTCCTCGACTTCGCCCGCGCGCTCGGCGTGCTCAGCCCCGAGCCCGCTCCAGCGTCGCCATGACGTCGGCGACCGCGCGGTCGCCGGCGCGCGGCGATGCGGCGAGGCCCGCCATCGTGCCATGGCGGTCGCCCTCCGAACGGTGCTGGATCATCTTCCAGCTCCCTTCCAGGCGCGTGACGCGCAGGCGCAACCCGACGATCGCGCGGGCGAGGTTGTCGATGAAGCCGGCCGGGGCGTCGGCCACGGACCAGGGATGGGCGCGCCCGGCCTCGTTGGCGAGCGTGAGGTCGTCGAGGTGGGCGAGGAGCCACGCATCGTCGGCGACGCGTTCGAGCGGACCGTGGGCATGGACGGCGATGTAGTTCCAGGTCGGCACGACCTTGCCGTGCTCGCGCTTGGTTTCGTACCAGGACGGCGACACGTAGGCCTGCGGCCCCTGGAACACGGCGAGCGAGACGAGCGACGCGGCGTCCACGGCGGACCAGTGCGGGTTGCCGCGCGCGACATGGGTTTCCAGGGTGAGCGCGCCGCCGTCGTCCTTCAGCACCATGGGCACGTGCGAGGCGTGGTAGGCGCCCTCATGCAGCGTGACCAGCGTCGCGAGCTGGATATCGCGCACCGCGCCGGCCAGCACGTCGGAACGCGTTTCACGGAATTGCACGGGCACGTACATCGAGGCCTGCTCCATCCTGGACGGCGCGCAGCCTAGCCGGGGCGCCATGTCCCTGTCACGCGGGCGCGTCGGCGGGGCGAAGGGCAGAACCGGCAACGCTCGACAGCCGTCAACTTCGTGTTACAGTTTGCAGCGATGTCCACCTTGACACTCGATCGGGCGACGACCGCGGCGGTGCCCGACCGCCGACCCCATGCCGTGGTGATCGGCAGCGGCTTCGGCGGCTTGGCCGCGGCGGTGCGGCTCGGCGCGCGCGGCTACCGCGTCACCGTGCTGGAACAGCGCGCGACGTTGGGCGGGCGCGCCGCCGTCCATCGGCAGGACGGCTTCACCTTCGACGCCGGGCCGACCATCGTCACCGCACCCTTCCTCTTCGAGGAGCTATGGGCGCTGTGCGGCAGGCGCCTCGCCGACGACGTCGAGCTGCGGCCGGTGTCGCCCTTCTACGCCATCCGCTTCCATGACGGCGAAACCTTCCGCTACACCGGAGACGCGGCGGCGATGCGCGCCGAGGTCGCCCGCTTTTCGCCCGGCGACGTCGCCGGCTACGGGCGTTTCATGGCGGCGAGCGAAGCCATCTTCCGCGTCGGCTTCGAGCAGCTCGGCGACGTGCCGTTCTCGTCCTGGCGCGACATGGCGCGCATCGTGCCGGTGATGGCGAAGCTGCGCAGCTACCGCTCCGTGTACGGCTTCGTGTCGTCCTTCATCGCGGACGAGCGGCTGCGCACCGTGTTCAGCTTCCATCCCCTGCTGATCGGCGGCAACCCGTTCACCACGACGTCCATCTACTGCCTGATCGCCCACCTCGAACGGCGCTGGGGCGTGCATTTCGCGATGGGCGGCACCGGCCGGCTCGTTTCCGGGCTCGCCGGCCTCATCGAGGGCCAGGGCGGCCGGCTGCGCACGGAGGCGGGCGTCCAGCGCATCCTCGTCGAGCGCGGGCGGGCGACCGGCGTCGAGCTCGGCTCCGGCGAGCGCGTCGCCGCCGACGTCGTGGTGTCGAACGCCGACTCCGCCGCGACCTACCGCGACCTCCTCGCCCCCGCGCACCGCCGGCGCTGGAGCGACGCGCGCATCGAGCGCGCCCGCTATTCCATGGGACTGTTCGTCTGGTACTTCGGGACGCGGCGCCGGTACGAGCACGTCGACCACCACACCATCCTGCTCGGGCCACGCTACCGCGGGCTGCTCGACGACATCTTCACCCATCATCGCCTCGCCGCCGACTTCAGCCTGTACCTCCATCGCCCCACGGCGACAGACCCAAGCCTGGCGCCCGACGGCTGCGACGCCTTCTACGTGCTCAGCCCCGTGCCGCACCTCCGCAGCGGCACCGACTGGACGGTGCAGGCAGAGCGCTACCGCCGCGCCATCGCCGACGCGCTCGCCCGGACGCTGCTGCCCGACCTCGACGCCAACATCGTCACCTCGCGGGTGATGACGCCGCAGCACTTCCGCGACGACCTCGGCGCGGTCAACGGCGCCGCCTTCGGGCTGGAGCCGGTGCTGAGCCAAAGCGCGTGGTTCCGCCCGCACAACGCGAGCGAGGACGTCGCCAACCTGTTCCTGGTCGGGGCCGGCACCCACCCCGGTGCCGGCCTGCCGGGCGTGCTTTCCTCCGCCCGCATCCTCGACAAGGTGGTCCCCCACGCGGAGGCGTTGTCATGTTCCCTGAAGCGATGATGGAGGGCAACGCCGACCGGGCGGCGTGTCGCGCGCTGCTGCGCACGGGGTCGCGCACCTTCTTCGCCGCCGCGCACCTGCTGCCGCGCAACGTGCGCGAACCGGCGACGGCGCTCTACGCCTTCTGCCGCCTCGCCGATGACGCGGTCGACGAGGGCGCACCCGGCAGCAACGGAGAAGCCGGGGAGCGGGCCGCCGCGCTCGCCCGGCTGCGGACGCGCCTCGACCGCGTTTATGCCGGGCGACCGCTGCCGCGACCGGCCGACCGCGCCTTCGCGGCGGTGGTCGAGGCCCACGCCATCCCCCGCGCTCTGCCCGACGCCCTGCTCGACGGCCTGGGTTGGGACGTCGCGGGATGGCGCTACGCGACGCTCGACGAACTCCACGGCTACGCCGCCCGCGTCGCCGGCAGCGTCGGGGTGATGATGGCGCTGGTGATGGGCGTGCGCGACGAGGCCGCGTTGACCCATGCGGCGGCGCTCGGCGCGGCGATGCAGCTCACCAACATCGCCCGCGACGTCGGCGAGGACGCGCGGGCTGGACGCCTTTACCTGCCGCTATCCTGGTTGCGCGCCGACGGCCTCGACCCGGACGCCTGGCTCGCCGCGCCGGCGCCGCATCCGGCGGTGCGCGCGGCGACGCGCCGCCTGCTTGCCGAGGCCGACCGATTGTACCGCGTCGGCGAGGGCGGCATCCCTTCCCTGCCGCGCGCCTGCCGCCCCGGCATCCGCGCGGCAGGACTGCTCTATGCCGCGATCGGGCGCGAGGTGGCCCGCGCCGGCTTCGACGGGGTGACGGGGCGCGCCCGCGTGTCGACGCCACGCAAGCTCGCGCTGCTCGCCGCCGCCGCGCGCCCGCGTTTCGCCGCCCCGGCGCCCACCGCCTGCGACCTGCCGGCGGCGGGTTTCCTCGTCGCCTGCGTCGGCGCGGGTCCGGCCCGGCGTCGCCCGTCGCCGGGCGAGTATGCCGGCTGGGTGTTGCAACTCTTCGAGCGCATCGAGCAGCGGCGTCGGTTGGGGATCGGTGCCCGCTCGGAGGTGGCGTGAGCGGTTATTACGGCCTGATCGAGCTGGTGCTGGTGTTCGCGCTGGTGCTCGGCTGGGGCGTCTACGAGCTGCGCAGCGTGCGCCGCGCTACGCGCGAGGCCGCCCGCCGGGATGCGGGTGCCGACGGCGAGGCCGGCCGTCACGATGGGTAGCACCGCCGTTCGGCCGAACGGGAACGCCGCTGTGGCAGGATCGAAATCCGCCGCCTCGCATTGACGTCGATAACCGGCGGGAGGCGGACATGGACTCCAACTATCTCATCCTGGCTCTGCTGCTCATGACGCTCGGCGGACTGGTCGTCATCTCCATCCTGCACTTCGGCTCGCATCTTCGTGACAAAAGGAATCGCGACAGCGCCAAGGCCGCGCTGATCGAGGACGACTCATCGGCAACCACCGCCGTGCGCGGCGGCCCTGCGCCGGAACATCTTAAAGGGTAGCATCAGCCGCACGAGCGGCGACGCGGCGCGGGTCAGCGACAGGCTCTCGTGGACGCCCGTCGCGGCGTACCCGTCGATCGTGCTGCGGATGCCGGAGCGGGCGTAGAAGGGCGCGTCCTCCATGGTGCGCAGCAGCGTCGGCGCATGCCCCGGGTCGCAGGGCGCCGCGCGCCCGATGCCCCACAGGCCGGACGGTAGGCGGCCGTAGGGCAGCAGCGGCGCCTCGGCGACGCCGTCAGCCGTCACCGCCAGCGACAACCGCCGCTCGGTGCCCGCCCTGTCGGTGACGTCATAGAAGATGCGCGCCCCGCCTGAAGACGCCGCACCTACAGCTGCGGCGTCCATGTCGAAGCGCGACCACGTCCAGGAGCGGAACGCCGCCTCAAGCGGCTCATCGCCGTCGTTGGTATCGAAGTACCCCGTCCCTTCCCAGCGCAGCCGCGGCGTGTCGAAGGCGACGGTGACGTCGCTGAGCGGCGCGACCGGCTGCCAACGGTGGCGCCCGGCGGCGTCGAGGTCGAAGCGCCGCGTACCGAGGACGCGCGGGCGCAGGGTGACGCGACCGCGCAGCCGCGAGGGCCACGGCACCGTCGTCTCGTCGATCGTGACCGTCAGCGCCTCGCCGTCCCACGCCATCGCGCTGGCGCCGACCGCGATGTGATCCGCGCTACGACGCAGGCCGTCGCGGCCGTGCTCCCACATCGACCAGCGCCGCGGTGCGCCGTCGAGCGCCACGTTGAAGGCGGCGTGGTTCTCGGGGTCGCCCCGCCCGCGACGGCGTGCCCAGGCGTAGAAGGGCGAGAACACGCTGCCGACGAAGGCGATGACGGTCAACCCGTGGCGTCCATCCGCGCTCAGCGCGTCGACGTACCACCAGGCGTAACCGTCGGCCGCCACCGCGGTGTCGAAGCCGCGGAACGCGCCCTGTCGGCCAGCAGCGCCGCCGCCGCGAGCCGGCCCGACATCGCCGCCATCGGCACCCCCGGGCCGGGATGGACGCTGCCCCCCGCCAGATACAGCCCCGGCACCCCCGTCGCCCGCGACCCCGCCCGCTGGAACGAGGCCTGCCACCCGTGCGGAACCGGGCCGTAGAGGGCGCCCCCCGTCGCCGGGAACAGCGCCGCGAAGCCGCCGGGGTCCGTCGCCACCCTCGCCCCCGCATCGATCTCCAGCCCGCAGCGCGTCAGCACCGTCCGCATCCGTTCCCCGCATCGCGTGATCTCCTCCTCGGACATGGTGCGCCCGTCCGCCGGCGCGTTGACCAGGCACAGCAGGCGCTCGGGCGCGGCGCGCGGCGCATCGTCGTCGCCGCGATCCTGGGCGCACACGTAGACCGTCGGCTCGTCGGGCACGCGCCCGCGCTTGAAGATCGCGTCGAACTCCGCGGGATAATCGCGCGAGAAGAACACGTTGTGGCGCACCAGAGGAAAGCCCGACGCGCGCGCCCGCATCGCGAAGGTCACCGCCGACAGCGAGCGCGGCGCGGGGCGCGGCACGGCGGACGTGACCGCCTCGCCGAACAGGCCGGCGCCGAGCGCGGCGACGTCGGCGTTGACCACAACCGCGTCGGCGGGCAGGCGCGCGCCGTCGGCCAGCACCACGCCGCCGACCCGCCCGCCCACGCGCTCGATCCGCGTCACGGCGGTGCCGTAGCGCAGGGTCGCCCCGTGCCGTGCGGCGAGGTCGGCCACCGCCGCGGCGAGCGCGTGCATGCCGCCGCCGACGAGCCACACGCCGACCCGTTCGACATGGGCGACCAGCATCAGCGTCGCCGGCGCGCGGTAGGGCGAGGACCCGCAATAGGTCGCGTAGCGCCCGAAGAGCTGCAGCAGCCGCGGGTCGCGGAAGTAATCGCGCAGCGCTGACGCCAGCGTGTCGAAAGGGTTGATGCGGCTGAGTCGCCCCATGCCGGCGAAGCCGAAGGAGGTGACGAGCTGGTCGAGGCGCGGCCGCTGCCGGCGGATGAACGGCTGGTCCAGCGTGTCGAAGATTTCGCCGGCGCGGGCGCAGAAGCGGCGGTAGCCGTCCGCCTCGGTGCGCCCGGCGAAGCCGCCGATGGACGCGACCGTGCGCTCCATGTCGGCGTGGAGGTCGAGGCGCGCCGCCCCGTCCCAGGCGTGGCGGGCGAGGATACCCGCAGGCGTCAAGGCAAGCTGCGCGTCGAGCGTCGTGCCGGCGTCGTCGAACAGCTCGTCGAAGATCCAGCGCATCGTCAGCACGGTGGGGCCGGCGTCGACGCACGCGCCGTCGATCATGACTTGCCGCATCTTGCCGCCCGGCGCCGCCGCCGTCTCGACGACGGTGACGGCGCAGCCCTGCCGTGCCAGGTCCACGGCGGCGGCGAGCCCGCCCATGCCGGCTCCGATCACAACCACGCGCAAGGCGCTCACGCCTCCCCCGCTCGTGCAGTGTCCATTTGTCTTGACACTTTCATCTGAAAACGTAGCCTGACAAATGAGGTGGGTCGCGTCAATCGGAGGAGTGCCGGATGGATCGCATCGAGCTTGCCCTGCAGGCGGCCGTGGCCACGGTCGCCGTGCCGTCCTGCCCGCCGCGACTGCGCGCGGCGATGCACCACGCCGTGTTCCCGTCGGGCGCGCGTGTGCGGCCGCGCCTGACGCTGGCGGTCGCGGCGGCGTGCGGCGACCCCGACCCGGTGGTGACGGACGCCGCCGCCTGCGCGGTGGAGTTCATGCACTGCGCCTCGCTGGTCCACGACGACCTGCCCTGCTTCGACGACGCGGCGACGCGGCGCGGTGTGCCCAGCGTCCACGCCGCCTTCGGCGAGCCGCTCGCCGTGCTCGCCGGCGACGCCCTGATCCTGCTCGCCTTCCAAACGCTCGGCCTGCTCGCCCACGCGCCGGGCAAGCTGGCGCTGCTGGTGATGACGCTGTCTCGCGCGGTCGGGGCGCCCGCCGGCATCATCGCCGGGCAGGCCTGGGAATGCGAAACGACGATCGACCTGCGGCACTACCACCGCGCCAAGACCGGCGCGTTGTTCGGCGCCGCGGCGATCGCCGGCGCCGCCGCCGCCGGCTGCGAGGCGGAACCCTGGCGCACGCTGGGCGAAACGCTGGGCGAGGCCTACCAGGCGGCGGACGACATCCGCGACAGCTGCGCCACGGCGGCCGAGATCGGCAAGCCGGCCGGCCGCGACGCCGCGCTCGGCCGTCCCAACGCCGTCGCCGAACTCGGCCTCGACGGCGCCGTGGCGCGGCTGCGCGGCCTCGTTGCCGAGGCGGTCGCCGCCGTGCCGCCGTGTGCCGGGCGTGCCGCGCTGCAGGCGCTCGTCCTCCACGAAGCGGGACGCTTCGTGCCGGACGGCGTCGCGGCGCGGCTTCACGCCGCCTGAACCCCGTGTCGCTGGCGCCGACCGCGTCCCCGCCCGACGCGCTGTCGGGTCCCGCGTCAAAAGCGTCGGCCTGGCGCGAGCGCTGGCTCGCCGCGCGCGACAGGCTCGTCGCCAACCCGCGTTTCCAGCGCTGGGCGGCAGGCAACCCATTGACGCGGGGCATCGCGGCGCGACAGGCGGCCGATCTGTTCGACGTGTGCGCCGGCTTCGTCTACGCGCAGGTGCTGTTCGCCTGCGTCGAGCTGCGGCTGCTCGACAAGCTCGTCGCCGGGCCGCAGCCGACCGCGGCGCTCGCCGCGCTGTGCGACCTCGATCCGGCGGCGATGCGGCGGCTGCTCGGCGCCGCCGCGCCGCTCGGCCTCGTCCAGCCGCGCGGCGCCGACGCTTATGGCCTCGGCATGGCCGGCGCCGCCCTGCTCGGCAACCCCGCCGTGGCGGCGATGGTCGCCCACCACGCCCTGCTGTACCGCGATCTCGCCGACCCCGTGGCGCTGCTGCGCGGCACGGCGCCGGCGACCGCCCTGTCGCGCTTCTGGCCCTATGCCGAGGCGGCCACGCCCGGTGCCCTCGCGACGGAGGACGTCGCGACCTACAGCGCGCTGATGTCGTCGTCTCTCGCCCTGCTCGCCGACGACGTGCTCGACGCCTACCCGATGGACGGCCACGCCGCCCTGCTCGACATCGGCGGCGGCGCCGGCGGCTTCGCGGCGGCGGCGGCGCGGCGTCATCGCGCGCTCCGCGTGACGCTGTTCGACCTGCCGGCGGTGGCGGCACTCGCCGCAGCGCGCTTCGCGCGGGAGGGGATCGCCAGCCAAGCGGTCGGCGGCGACTTCAAGCGCGATGCCCTGCCCGGCGGCGCCGATCTCGTCACCCTGGTGCGCGTCGCGCACGACCTCGACGACGACGCGCTGGCGGCGCTGCTCGCGCGCATCCATGCCGCGCTGCCGCCGGGTGGTGCGCTGCTCTTGGCCGAGCCGATGGCCGGGACGCCCGGCGCCGAACGCGTCGGCACCTACTTCGCCATGTACCTCCTCGCGATGCGACGCGGTCGGCCGCGCACGGCGGGCGAACTCGGGCGCTTCCTCGCCGCGGCCGGCTTCGTCGGGGTACGCGCCGTCGCGATGCCGCGCCCGATGCTGACGGGCCTCCTCGTTGCCCACCGCCCTTAGCGGGCGTTGACAAGACACACTGTCAGGTTAGGTTGACAGCGCAACCAGGGAGACGCCCGTGCAGACGGCAGCCATCGTGCTCGGCGAACCCAAACACATCGGTGTGCGCGCCCTTGAGCTGACCGCCGCCGGCCCGGACGACGTTGTCGTCGCGGTGGAGCGCAGCGGCATCTCGACCGGCACGGAGCGCCTGCTGTACCGGGGCACCATGCCGTCGTTCCCCGGCATGGGCTACCCGCTGGTGCCGGGCTACGAGGCGGTCGGCCGGGTGGTGGCATGCGACGCCGCCGGCACGCTGACCGTGGGGCAGCGCGTGTTCGTGCCGGGCGCGCAATGCTTCACGGACGCCCGCGGCCTGTTCGGCGCGTCGGCCGCGCGCCTCGTCGTGCCGGCGGCGCGCGTGCTGCCCGTCGGCGACGTGCTCGGCGACAACGCCGTGCTGCTCGCGCTCGCCGCGACCGCGTTCCACACCTTTTCCGGCCCCGGTGCGACGGCGCCCGAGCTGATCGTCGGCCACGGCGTGCTCGGCCGCCTGCTCGCCCGCATCGCCGTCGCGATGGGGGGGCCCGCGCCGACGGTGTGGGAAACGAACCCGGCGCGCCGCGGCGGCGCCGAGGCCTACGAGGTGCTGGACCCCGCCGACGATCGCCGCCGCGACTACCGGACGATCACCGACGTCAGCGGCGATCCGGCGATCCTCGACGCGCTCGTCGCCCGCTTGGCCCCCGGCGGCGAGATCGTGCTCGCCGGCTTCTACCCCGCGCCGCTCGCCTTCGCCTTCCCGCCGGCCTTCATGCGCGAAGCGCGCCTGCGCGTCGCCGCACAATGGCAGCGTTCGGACCTCGAAACCGTCGAGCGCCTCGCGAGCACGGGCGCCCTGTTCCTCGACGACCTCGTGACCCACCGCGCCGACGCGGGCGACGCGGCGAAGGCCTATGCCACCGCCTTCGACGACCCCGCCTGCCTGAAGATGATCCTCGACTGGAGCGCGCTGCAATGAACGCCTTCGCCCCCATCGACCCAAGGGATGCCCGTTCCCTCGATCCCGACGAGGGCGCGGCGCCGCGCAAGGCGACGCAGATCATCGCCATCTACGGCAAGGGCGGCATCGGCAAAAGCTTCACCCTCGCCAACCTCAGCTACATGATGGCCCAGCAAGGCAAGAAGGTCCTGCTGATCGGCTGCGACCCGAAGAGCGACACCACCTCGCTCCTGTTCGGCGGCAAGGCCTGCCCGACCATCATCGAGACCTCGGCGAAGATGAAGGCGGCCGGCGCCGCGATCACCGTCTCCGACGTGTGCTTCAAGCGCGACGGCGTGTTCGCCATGGAACTCGGCGGCCCCGAGGTCGGGCGCGGCTGCGGCGGGCGCGGCATCATCCACGGCTTCGAGCTGCTGGAGAAGCTCGGCTTCCACGACTGGGGCTTCGACTACGTGCTGCTCGACTTCCTCGGCGACGTGGTGTGCGGCGGCTTCGGCCTGCCGATCGCCCGCGACATGTGCCAGAAGGTGATCGTGGTCGCCTCCAACGACCTCCAATCGCTCTACGTCGCCAACAACGTGTGCTCGGCGGTGGAATATTTCCGCAAGCTCGGCGGCAACGTCGGCGTCGCCGGCATGGTGATCAACAAGGATGACGGCACCGGCGAGGCGGAGGCCTTCGCCGCCGGCGCCGGCATCCCCGTGCTGGCGGCGATCCCCGCCGACGAGGACATCCGCAAGAAGAGCGCGAACTACGAGATCATCGGTACGCCGGGCAATCGCTGGGCGTCGATGTTCGAAGAGCTGGCGCAGAACGTCGCCGACGCGCCGCCGGTGCGCCCGACGCCGATGACGCAGGACGGCCTGCTCAACCTCTTCTCCGCCGACAGCGTGGGGCGCGACGTCGTGCTGGTGCCGGCGACGATGGAGGACATGTGCGGCCGCGCCGACGTGACCAAGCCGTCCCTCGAAGTCGTCTACGACGCGGTGTGACCGGCATGGCGCACGAGACGTCGATCGAGGCCGGCGAGCCGGTGTCGGCGGAAGGGTCCGGCTGCCACGGCGGCGCGGCGGCGCTGCGGCAGGCGGCGGCGGCCGCCGGCAAGTCCGACGTGCTGGCGCGCTACGCCGCGGACTATCCGCAGGGGCCGCACGACCAGCCGCAATCCATGTGCCCGGCCTTCGGCTCGCTGCGCGTCGGCTTGCGCATGAAGCGCACGGCGACCGTACTGTCGGGCTCAGCCTGCTGCGTCTACGGCTTGACCTTTACCGCGCATTTCTACGGCGCCAAGCGCTCGGTCGGCTACGTGCCGTTCAATTCCGAAACGCTGGTCACCGGCAAGCTGTTCGAAGACATACGCGACGCCGTGCACGGGCTCGCCGACCCCGCGCTCTACGACGCGATCGTGGTCACCAACCTGTGCGTGCCGACCGCGTCCGGCGTGCCGCTGCGCCTTCTGCCCCGCGCGATCAACGGCGTGCGCATCATCGGCATCGACGTGCCGGGCTTCGGCGTGCCGACCCATGCCGAGGCCAAGGACGTGCTCGCCGGCGCCATGCTGAACTACGCGCGCGGCGAGGCCGAGGCCGGCCCGGTCGCCGCGCCCGCCGGCGGGCGCGGCGGGCGGCCCACGGTGGCGTTGCTCGGCGAGGTGTTCCCGGCCGACCCCGTCGGCATCGGCGCCCTGCTGGAGCCGCTCGGCCTTGCCGCCGGCCCAACCGTGCCGACGCGCGAATGGCGCGAACTCTACGCCGCGCTGGACTGCGCGGCCGTGGCCGCCGTTCATCCCTTCTACACCGCCTGCGCGCGCGAGTTCGCCGCCGCCGGCCGCCCGATCGTCGGCTCCGGCCCGGTCGGGGTGGAGGGCACGGCGGCGTGGCTCGACGCCATCGGGCAGAGCTGCGGCGTGGCGCAGGCGCGCATCGACGCGGCGAAGGACCGCTGGCTCCCGGTGATCGCCGGGGCGCTCGCCGCCGCGCCGATCCATGGCCGCATCACCGTGTCGGGCTACGAAGGGTCGGAACTGCTCGTCGCCCGCCTCCTCGTCGAGAGCGGTGCCGACGTGTGCTACGTCGGCACCGCCTGCCCGCGCACGCCGTGGTCGGAGGCCGACCGCGCCTGGCTCGACGCCCGCGGCATCCCCGTCACCTTCCGCGCCTCGCTGGAGCAGGACGTCGCGGCGATGGAGGCCTTCGCGCCCGACCTCGCCATCGGCACCACGCCGGTGGTGCAGAAGGCCAAGGCGCGCGGCATCCCGGCGCTGTACTTCACCAACCTCATCTCGGCGCGCCCGCTGTTCGGCCCCGCCGGCGCCGGCTCGCTTGCGCAGGTGGTCAACGCGGCGATCGCGTCCAAGCCGCGCTTCGACGCCATGCGCGACTTCTTCGACGGTGTCGGCACCGGCGACACCGCCGGCATCTGGGAGGGCCTGCCGGTCGAGCGGCCGGATTTCCGGGCCAAGTACGCGCGCGCGCTCGACATCCAGGCGCGCCGCCGCGCCGCCGAAACGCAGGACGTCGGGGAGCCGGCCTGATGCTCGTCGTCGATCATGACCGCGCCGGCGGCTACTGGGGCGCCGTCTACGCCTTCACCGCGATCAAGGGCCTCCAGGTCGTCGTCGACGGCCCGGTCGGCTGCGAGAACCTGCCGGTCACCGCCGTGCTGCACTACACCGACGGCCTGCCCCCGCACGAGCTGCCGATCGTGGTCACCGGCCTCAGCGAGGAGGAGCTGGGCAAGACCGGCACGGAGGGGGCGATGCGCCGCGCCCACCGCACCCTCGACCCGGCTCTCCCCGCCGTGGTGGTGACCGGCTCCATCGCCGAGATGATCGGCGGCGGCGTCACGCCCGAGGGCACCAACATCAAGCGCTTCCTGCCGCGCACCATCGACGAGGACCAGTGGCAGGCTGCCGACCGCGCCATCAACTGGCTGTGGACGGAGTTCGGGCCGAAGAAGCGGCCGGGGACGCCCAAGCCGCGCAAGGAGGGCGCCAAGCCCCGCGTCAACATCGTCGGGCCGATCTACGGCACCTTCAACATGGCGTCCGACCTCCACGAGGTCCGTCGCCTCGTCGAGGGCATCGGCGCCGAGGTCAACATGACCTTCCCGCTCGGCAGCCACGTCGCCGACGTCGCCCGGCTTGCCGACGCCGACGTCAACGTCCTGATGTATCGCGAGTTCGGCCGCCTGCTCTGCGAGGAGCTGGGGCGACCCTACCTCCAGGCGCCCATCGGGCTGCACTCCACCACCAAGTTCCTGCGTGCGCTGGGTCAGTTGCTCGACCTCGACCCCGAGCCGTTCATTGCGCGGGAGAAGCACACCACGATCAAGCCGATCTGGGACCTGTGGCGCTCGGTGACCCAGGACTTCTTCGCCACCGCGAGCTTCGCCGTCGCCGCCACCGACACCTATGCGGGGGGCGTCCGCCGCTTCCTCGAAGGCGAGATGGGCCTGCCCTGCACCTTCGCCGTCGGGCGCCGCCCCGGCGTCAAGCCGGACAACGAGGCGGTGCGGGCGCTGTGCAGGACCAAGCCGCCGCTGGTGCTGTTTGGCAGCTTCAACGAGCGCATGTACCTCGCCGAGGCCGGCGCGCGCGCGACCTTCATCCCGCTATCCTTCCCCGGCGCCATCGTGCGCCGGCACACCGGGACGCCGGTGATGGGCTATTCCGGCGCGACCTGGCTCGTGCAGGAGGTATGCAACGCGCTGTTCGACGCCCTCTTCCACATCCTGCCGCTGGCCTCAGCCATGGACCGCATCGAGGCGACGCCGGCACGGCCGGTCGGCGCGACCCGCACGGGAGGTCCGAACGGCGCCGGCACCAAAACCTGGGATGACAGCGTGACCTGGGATGACGCCGTGACCTGGGACGACGACGCCCGCGCCGCGCTCGACACGCTGGTCGAGGCGCAGCCGGTGCTGGTGCGCATTTCCGCCGCCAAGCGCCTGCGCGACGGGGCCGAGCACGGCGCGCGGCGCGGCGGCGATGGGCGCGTTACGCTGAGCCACGTCGAGGACGCGCGCCTCGCCTTCGCCGCCGCGGGAGCGGCGGCGTAGCCTCGGGTCGCCGCCCGGTGCCGTTGGCGACGGCCGCGGCGACGGCGGATGCCGGCTCGGGTGACGCCACGCCCCGCCTTTCCCGTCGCGCGTGATGGACGACCCCGCCGCGACCGCGTACAGCAAGGTCATGACCCACATGGCCGTGCTGGACCAAGCCGCAACCATCGACGTCGTGCCCGGCTTCGCCACGCTGCTGCGGGCGCGCACCGGCACGGTCCACCGCGAGGCCGAACGCACCGGCTTCATCGCCGACCTCATCCGCGGGCAGGCCGGGCGCGACGGCTACGCCCTTTACCTGCGCAGCCTCGTCCCGGTCTACGACACGCTGGAAACGGCCCTCGCGGCGGCCACCAGCGCCGCCCTCGCGCCCTTCGCCCATCCCGGCCTCCACCGCGGCGCGGCGCTGCGGGCCGATCTCGCGGCGATCGCGGGAACGGGGTGGGCGGCCTTGCCCGTGCTGCCGGAAGCGCAGGCCTATGCGCGCGACGTTGCCGCCGCCGGGGCTCGGCTTCTCGCCCACGCCTACGCCCGCTACCTCGGCGACCTCAGCGGCGGGCAGATCCTTAAACCCGTCCTTGCCCGCAACCTCGGTTTCGGGCCCGACGCCCTCGCCTTCTACGACTTCCCCGGCCTAGCCTCGATCGACGCGCACAAGCTGGCGATCCGGGGCGCGCTCGACTTGGTCGACCCGGCTGACGCCGAGGCGATGGCGGCGGAGGCGGTCTCGGCCTTCCGCCACAACATCGCCGTGTCGCGCGCCGTGCAGGCGGCGGCGGGGTGAGCGAGCCGGGCGGGGTCTCGACCAGACGATCCGTGCGGCGCGGCCTTAAAGCCGGCGGCGCTTGACCCCGGCGTCGAAGGCGACCCGGCACGTTTGGCTGAGCGAGCCCCTGTTCTGCTTCATGCAGGCAAAGAGCTGGTCCTCGTTCGGGTAGGTTTGCGAGCACAAGCGCATCGCGTCGGGCGTGCACGCGGCCTTCTCGGCGTCGGTGACGTGGTACTTGTCGACCTGCGCCAAACAGGACACGGGCGGCAACAAGAGCAGCATGACCGCGAGGGCCGCATCGAGGCGCATCTTCTTCTCCAGGCTGACGATCTTTTGCGAAGACTCTGTCAGCCGGGCAAGCTGCATCGTCCGGTAGGGTTACGCGCGGCAAGCGCGCGGTTCAGGCAACCAACCGAGATGCCAAGCACACCACGCCGGCCATGAACGTTGGATGACCGCCGGCGAACGGACGTCATGTAGCTGTCCTAAGACTACGAAACATCCGTCGGATGTTCAACCGGTCGCAGGGCGGCGCGATTCGCGCTGGTCCAGTTCCACCGCTCCGCGTGGGCGATCTGCGGACGGGTTACGCCGAGTTGCACCGCAACAAC
>CAXTFM010000060.1:0-17673 GCA_964243435.1 uncultured Beijerinckiaceae bacterium | reverse complement strand
AGCGCTACGTCGACTACGCGCTCGACGTGCCGATGTACTTCATCAAGCGCGGCGACGCCTACCTCGACGTCGCCGGGTCGAGCTTCCGCGACCTCCTCGCCGGCCGCCACCCGGCGCGACCGGGGGAACGGGCGGTGATGTCGGACTGGGCCAACCACCTGTCGACCATCTTCCCCGAGGTGCGCCTCAAGACCTTCCTGGAAATGCGCGGCGCCGACGCCGGGTCCGTGCCCTTCCTTCTCGCCCTGCCGGCGCTGTTCGCCGGACTGCTTTACGACGGCGGCGCGCTCGACGCGGCGTGGGACGTGGCCAAGGGCTGGTCGGACGCCGAGCGCGACGCGTTGCGCGCCGACGTGCCCCGCCTGGGGCTCGCCGCCACGGTCGGCGGCCGTTCGCTGCGCGCCGTGGCGCGCGAGGTTCTGGCGATCGCCCGCGCCGGCCTCGCCGCCCGCGCGCGGCGCGACGGCGAGGGCCGCGACGAGACCCGGCACCTCGACGTGCTCGACGCCGTCGTCGCCGGGCGGACCCGCGCCGAGGACCTCATCGCCGCCTTCGAAGGGCCCTGGGCCGGCAGCGTCGAACCGGCTTTCCGCGAGTGCGCCTACTGGGCGGGGTGAACCTTGACGCTCCCGGAGTGCTCCTGTATCGACGCGCTTCCCCTGACAAGATGTTCGGTTTCGAGGATCAAGCGATGTCGCGCCGTTGCGAATTGACCGGCAAGGCCGTGCAGACCGGCAATGTGGTCAGCCATTCCAACCACAAGACGCGCACGCGCTTCCTGCCGAACCTGTGCAATGTGACGTTGATCTCCGACACGCTGGAGCGCTCGGTCCGCGTACGCATCGCCGCTGCCTCGCTGCGCTCGGTCGAGCACCGCGGCGGCCTCGACGCCTTCCTCGCCAAGGCGCACGACGTGGAGTTGTCGCAGGCGATGCGCGTCCTCAAGCGCGAGATCGTGAAGAAGCAGGCGGACGTCGCCGCTACCGTTTGACCCGCGCGCCGTGTTGCCTCAACGGCGCGGGATGCTCGACGTGACGTCCCAATCGTTGGGCGCGCCCGCCGCCCCGCGCGTTGCTTGGCCGGCGTAACGATTGCCCGGCATCGGGGCGCGCCGGTCGACCGCGGGCGGCGCCGATGCGACCACGCCGCCAGTGCTGCCGTCCTCAGAAGCGACGGCCGCCACGTCCTGCTCCTCTTCGACGTTGGGCGCGTCGGGTAGCGTGTCGAGCCGCGGTGGGCTAGGACGGTGCGCGTCGGGCACCGGCTTGCACACGCGGCGGGGACCCGTCGCCGTGCGCCCGTGCATCGCCAGGTCGACGTGGATGTGGTTGTAGTGCAGGGCGTTGTAACCCGGCCCGAGCACGGTGGTGAAGCTGTCGCAGGCGCCCGCGTGGACGTCGCGCAGGAAGGCCTGCGCCTGCTCGTCGCCACGCGTCCAGTCGTGGACCACCGTGAGGCGGCGTCCGTCGGCGAGGCGGAAACCGGCGATGTCGATGGCGTTGCCGAAGGCATGCTCCGAGACGTGGGCGCCGGCCTGTCCGTTGATGCCGCGGCAGGAATAGGAGCCCATGGTGTCGATCTGGGCGATCGGCTGGCCGAAGCGCGCCTGGGCGGCCGGCTGCACGACCCTGTCAATCCACTCGTCGAGTGCGGCGATCATCGGGCAGTCGAGCGTCGCCACCGCGTCGAGTTGCACCCTGTCCCCTGCAAGGGCGCCGACCATGAAGGGCTGCGTCAGTCCGCAGATGCCGGGGCCGTCGATCTCGCGCCCGCGCGGCTGGAGAAAGCGCGACAGGGTCACCCGGTGCTCGGCCATGCAGGCCTTGTCCGCCTGTTCGCGCCAAGCGGGGCGGCGCGGCGCTTCCACCGTCGAGCAACCTGCGACGACCAGGAGGAGCACCGCCGAAGCGGCATGCGGCAGAACGCGACGCGTCATGATCGTGACGGTGCGTCGGACGCATTACGCGACGTTTAAGAACTTTGCTTAACCTTTGGTAAGTTTTCCAGGTGCCGATGCGTTGCTGATTTCTTCGCTGTTCGTGCGCAGACTTGTCCACGCCGAGGCAGGATTCGCCAAAGCCGTCGACTTGTTCTAGACTACGTCAAGTCCTACGCCCGGAGTCGATGGTGAGCGGTAGAGAGCACGAGCCCGTCGCAGCCTTTTTCCCGTCGATCGACCGCAATCTCATTCGCGACCTCGATCGTCACCTGCGCAACGCCAAGCCGCTGCCCGAACCCGCCTTCGCGCCGGAGCCCGCCCCCGAGCCCGCGCAAAGCTTCGCCGCGCCGCCGCGACCCGCCTCACGCCCGAACATCGCCAATGTGGTCGAAGCCGTTGAACAAGCGGCCCAGGCAATCGCCGCGATGACGGCGCGCATCGAGGAACTCGAAACCAACGGCGAAGCGTTGGAAGCGGCGAACCGGCAGCTTGAAGAGCAACTCGGTGAAGCCGACCAGATGATCCGCGCGCTCGATTCAAAGGTGAAGACGGAAACCGAGCGCGCCAACCGGTTCGAAACCGTGTCGGGTCAGCAGGCGGCACGGGTGATCGACCTCGAGCGCGAGCTGTCGACCGTTCACGGCGACCTCACCCGCGTGACGGAGGCCATCACCGCCGCGCTCGGTCTGCCGGAAGAATAACCCCTGCGCGTTGCGCAGGGGAAACCAGTTCGCGCTCAGGCGGCGACGCGGTTCTTGCGCCCGACCGACCGCTTCGGCTTTTCGCCACCAGCCGGCGCAGCGTCCTCGGTGCGCGGCTGTCCGAGGCCGATGTCCTTGGCGAGCTTGGAGCGGATTTCCGAATAGTGCGGGGCCACCATCGGGTAGTCCTTGGGCAAGCCCCACTTGGCGCGGTACTCGTCGGGCGTCATGTTGTACACGGTGCCAAGGTGGCGCTTGAGCGATCGGAACTTCTTGCCGTCCTCCAGGCAGATGATGTGTTCGGCCGTCAGCGACTTCTTGATGGGCACGGCCGGCACGAGCGGGGCGGGCGGCGCGCTCTCGACCTGACCTTTGGCGAGGGACTGGATGGAGGCGTGGATCGACGCGATGAAATCGGGAAGATCGGAGGCGCGCATCGAGTTGTTGCTGACGTAGGCGGCGACGAGGTCGGCAACGACGTCGATATACGTGCCGTTCGATTGGCCCTTCAGACCTGATTCTTCCACGTTGTAGACCCCTGTGTTGTGCCGAAAGCACGTGGCGGGCGCACCTGAGCGCCCGTGCTGTTCTCGTCGCAATCTTGAAGTCGACGGAGCTGCTCGGAACGCGGAGATGGGAACATTCCGCCGGCCTGTCAAGGCGTTTCAAGTATTCATATCAAACTGTGCCAACGAAGCCTGTTGATTCGGGCGTTCCGAAAATTAAGAAATGTGAAAGACGAAGCAATCTTCACCCGCGTGGTGCGCGACGGAGCACCACGCACGGCACCGTCGTCTTGCGCAGGCGCCGTAGAGCACGCGTCGCGACCGATGGAAAGCCGCCTCCCGACTTTCAGTCGCCAAGGCAAGACGCCGCCGCACACCGGCGCGGCGACGAATCCAAGTACAACTCATGGTACGTGAGTCGCGCGACACTGCATCACGGAGGAGTAAACTCGCGCCGGGCGGCGCCCGCGCATCCCTTCATTGGAGATGATCTGCGACAACGGCGAGAAAAGCGGCGCCGTAGGAGCGCAGCTTGCCCGGCCCGACGCCGTGGAGTCTGACCAACGCGGCCTCGTCGCGCGGGCGCGCCCTGGCCATTTCGCGCAGGCTGCGGTCGGTGCAGACGACATAGGCAGGAAGCTTGTGTTCGCGGGCGAGCGCCAGGCGTCGGGCCTTGAGGGCGGCGAACAGGCGCTCGTCCGCCGCCGACAGGGCGTCGTCGTCGGGCTGCGGGGCGCGTCGGCCGGCGTCGCGTCGGCTCGCCGTGCCGCGTCCCGCGCCGCGCGGCACGGCGACGAGGTCGAGCGGCGCTCGGCCGGCGAGGACGTCGCGGCCGGCTTCCGTCAGGGTCCAGCAGTCCGGGTCCTGCCGGATCAGCTGCACCGCCTCCATCTGCCGGTAGATGCTGCGCCATTCCGCTGCGTCGAACTCGCCGCCGACGCCGAAGGTCGGCAGGGTGTCGTGGCCGTGCCGGCGCATCGCGTCGCTGGCCTTGCCGACCAGCAGGTTGGCGAGATAGCTCGGGAAGAAGCGTCCGGACGTCCGCAGCAGCGCCGACATCGCCTTTTGCGCCGCGATCACCCCGTCGAACATGGGGTGGGTCCCGTCGCACATGTCGCAATGGCCGCAGGGCGCCGCCTCCTCGCCGAAGGCGCCGAGAAGGAACTGCCGGCGGCAGCGCGGGGACTCGCAGAAGGCGAGCAGGGTGGCGAGGCGGCGGCGCTCCATGTCGAGGCGCGCCCCGTTGGCGCCGGACAGCGCGATCTGGCGCTCGCGCAGGCGCACGTCGCCCTCGCCCCATAACAGGAGCGCCTCGGCGCGCGCGCCGTCGCGCCCGGCGCGGCCGATCTCCTGGTAGTAGCCCTCGATGCTGCCGGGCAGGTCGGCGTGGCACACGAAGCGCACGTCCGGCTTGTCGATGCCCATGCCGAAGGCGATGGTCGCCACCACCACCACGCCGGCGTGGTGCAGGAACTCGTCCTGGTGGGCGTTGCGCAGGCCGGCGTCCATCCCGGCATGGTAGGGCAGGGCGGAGACGCCCTGGTCGGCGAGCAGGCCGGCGATGGTTTCCGTGCCCTTGCGCGAGGCGCAGTACACGATGCCGCTCTGCCCCCTGCGGGCGCGCACGAAGCCGGTCACCTGGCGGGCGAGGTCGCCCTTGCGCTGCACGGCGAGGTGGAGGTTCGGCCGGTCGAAGGACTGCACGAAGCGGCGCGGCTCGCGGCGGAACAGCCGCGCCACGATCTCGTCGCGCGTGCCGCCGTCGGCGCTCGCCGTCACCGCCACCAATTGCGGGTTGCCCAGCGCGTCCGCGGCATCGCGCAGCGCCATATATTCCGGGCGGAAGTCATGGCCCCATTGCGACACGCAATGCGCCTCGTCCACCGCGAGGCGGTCGCAGCCGGCGGTGCGCAGCCAGTCCAGCGTGCCCGGCCGCATCAGCCGCTCGGGCGAGATGTAGAGCAGGCGCAGCGCGCGGCGGCGCAGCAGGCCGCCCACCTCCGCCGCCTCGTCCGCCGTGTTGCCGGAGTGCAGGGCGCCCGCGGCGACCCCCTTGGCGGTGAGCTGGCGGACCTGGTCGCGCATCAGCGCGATGAGCGGCGACACCACCACCGTCAGCCGACCGGCGGCGACGGCGGGGAGCTGGTAGCACAGCGACTTGCCGGCCCCCGTCGGCATGATGGCGAGCACGTCGTCGCCGTCGAGGATGGCGCCGACCACCTCCTGTTGCGCGGCGCGCAGGGAGGGGAAGCCGAACACCCGTTCGAGCACGTCGGCGACGTGCGCCGGCAACGGGTTCTGCGCCGGAACGGCGAGCGGCGGAAGGAGCGGCGGAAGCGAATCGCTGGTCAATTGCTGTGCGGCTGGGCTGTGCCGCGGGGCTGGCGGCGGCGTGCCCCCGCTTACACCCTTTGGCGAAGCGCGCGGAAGATGCGACGACGCCGTTCCGGGGCGGCTGCTCTTCAAGAAGCTGCTGCCGGCCCTCGCGACCGGTCCCTAAAGGTAGCTCGACGCCATCGCCGGCTGCTCGGCCAGGGTGTGCGCCATGAACGCCAGCGCGCCGCGCACCGTGTCGCGCCCGGCCGGGCCGCCGAGGCAGACCCGCACCGCCTCCTCCGGGGCGCCCGACACCACGAAGGCGTCGCTCGCCACGACGCCGATGCCGGTGGCGCGCATGTGGCCGATGAACGCCGAGCGCGTCCATGGCGGCGGCAGCGGCACCCACAGATGGAAGCTCAAGGGATCGGCGCGGAAGCTGTCCGCCGGGAGGATCGCTGCCGCGAGCTTCTGCCGCGCCGCCGTTTCCGCGCGGATGACGCGCAGGATCATGTCCGCCGTGCCATCGCCGATCCAGCGGGTGGCGAGTGCCACGGTGAGGGGCGAGGCCATGACGCTGGTGGCGCGCAGCGCCGCCGCGAAGGCCCAGCCGGCGCGGGCGTCGGGGGCGATCACGTAGGCGGCGCGCAGCCCGGCGCCGAGGCATTTGGCGAGGCCGGCGACGTGCCAGGTGAGGTCCGGCGCCAGCGCGGCGAAGGGAGCGGGGCCGCGGCTCGGAAGGAAGCCGTAGGCGTCATCCTCGATGATCGGCACGCCGAAGCGCCGCGCCACGGCGGCGATCGCCTTGCGGCGCTCGACCGGCACGGTCAGCGTGGTCGGGTTCTGCAGCGTCGGGTTGAGGTAGAGCGCCTTGGGAGCGTGGGTCGCGCAGGCCCGGTCGAGGGCGTCGGGGTCGATGCCGTCGCGGTCCATCGGCACGCCGACGAGGTGCAGGCCGAGCTGCGCGGCGATGGACCGGATGCCGGGATAGGTGATGCTCTCGGCGAGCACGGTGTCGCCGGCGCGCGCCAGCAGAGTAAGGATGCCGGTGATCGCCGGGTGGGCGCCCGGCGTCACGAAGAGGCGGTCCGGCGCCGGCGCCAGGGCGCGGCGTCCGAGCCAGGTCGCGCCGGCGTTCTTGTCGGCCGGCGTGCCGCCGAAACCCTGGTAGCGCAGCAGCGCGACGAGGTCGCGGCCCACCGCGGCGAGGCCGTCGCGCATGCGCTCGACCAGCGCCTCGTCGGTCGGCTCCGGCGGCAGATTCATCGACAGGTCGGCCTCGTCGCGCCGCGCATCGCCGGCCGGAGCGCGCACGAAGGTGCCCTGGCCGACGCGCGATTCGACGAGGCCGCGCCGCTGCGCCTCCACGTAGCCGCGGGCGACGGTGGTGAAGTCGAGGGCCAGCGCGGCGGCGAGCCGGCGCTGCGGCGGCAGGCGGTCGCCATGGGCGAGGCGCCCGGCGCGGATGTCCGCCGCCACGCGGTCGGCGATGGCGAGGTAGCGCGGCCCGTCACCGTGGGAAAGGTCGGGGATCCAGTCGTTCATCCGTGCTGCCCGGTCATCCCGCGCAACCATGCAAGACTCCGTCCAGATTGACTGCATTCATTGCTGGGCCGACATCGACAATTGCTGGTATAAAGCGCCGCATTCTTTTTGCCACGTTGGCGCGGATGCGTGCACAACATCCGTGCAGAATGCCGCTTCGCGTCCCATCATGCCTGCGCGTCGCGCAGACGCGCATGGGCGATGTTGACCGCAGGCTTGACCGTATAACAGCGCCGACCAGTCGGCTGGTTTGACCGAACGTCTTGGCACGCCGGTTGCCTCCCTCGTTCCATCCCGTCCGCCGTCCAAACCTGAGGCCCGCCATGCCCGCCGTGACCTATCCCGTCCACAAGAAGGGCGACTTCCTCGTCGACTACGAGGACAAGAAGTTCGAGGACGTCAAAGCCCAGCCCGGCGAAAAGGCGCTGATCACCTTCCACACCGTGGCCTTCGAGGGATCGATCGGTCTCGTCAACCTGCTGCAGGCGACGCGCATCCAGCGCAAGGGCTTCGAAACCAGCGTGCTGCTTTACGGGCCGGGCGTGACCCTCGGCATCCAGCGCGGCTTTCCCACGCTGGGCGACGAGGCCTTCCCCGGCCACCTCGCGATGAACAAGCAGATCGAGAAGTTCATGGGGGAGGGCGGCAAGGTGTACGCCTGCCGCTTCGCCCTCCAGGCGCTGTACGGGCACGGCGAGCCCTCGCTGATACCCGGCGTGACGCCGATCAGCCCGCTCGACGTGCTCGACCTGATCCTCCTGCACCGCCGCGACAACGCCTTCATGCTCAACACCTGGACCCTGTAGGTCCGGTGCCGCCGCGGCGCGCCGTCGCATTTGATGACGGTGGCCGCCGCAGCGGCTGGCGCGCTGGGATTTCTGACGCGTAAGGGTTCGATGATGGAAAAGCGGATCGTCCGCGTCGCCGCCGTTCAGATCGCTCCGGTCCTCGACCGCGCCGGCGGCACGCTGGAGCGCGTGCTGCAGGCGATCGACGAGGCGGCCGGCCGCGGCGCCGGCTTCGCCGTTTTTCCCGAAACGGTGCTGCCGTACTATCCCTATTTCGCCTTCGTCGAGCCGCCGATGGCGATCGGCCAAGCCCACCTCAAGCTCTACGACGAGGCGGTGGCGGTGCCGGGTCCCGTGACGGAGGCGCTCGGCGCGGCGGCGCGGCGCCACGCCATGGTGCTGGTCGTCGGGGTCAGCGAGCGCGACGCCGGCACGCTTTACAACGCACAACTCGTCTTCGACGCGGACGGCAGCGTCGCGCTGAAGCGGCGCAAGATCACCCCGACCTACCACGAGCGGATGATCTGGGGTCAGGGCGACGGCGCCGGCCTCGCCGTGGTCGACACAGCGGTGGGCCGCGTCGGGGCGCTGGCCTGCTGGGAGCATTACAACCCGCTCGCCCGCTACACCCTGATGGCGCAGAACGAGGAAATCCACGCCGCGCAGTTCCCCGGCTCGCTCGTCGGGCAGATCTTCGCCGACCAGATGGAGGTCGCGATCCGCCACCATGCGCTGGAGGCCGGATGCTTCGTGGTCAACGCCACCGGCTGGCTCAGCGACGAACAGATCGCCGCCGTCACGCCCGACGCCGCGATGCAGCAGGGCCTGCGCGGCGGCAACCACACCGCCATCGTGTCCCCCGAGGGCAAGCACCTCGTGCCGCCGCTGACCGAGGGCGAGGGCATCCTCGTCGCCGATTGCGACATGGCCCTCGTCACCAAGCGCAAGCGCATGATGGACGCGGTCGGCCACTACGCGCGCCCCGACCTGTTCCAGCTCCACCTCGACGCCCGGCCGGCGACCATGCTGGTGCGCCACGAGGCCGACCCGAACCCTCCGTCCCCCCCAGCCGCAGGTTGCCATGCCGGAACTGACGACGCAGCGCCTGATCAACGAGTTGCAGTCCTTCGGCGTACGGCTGGCTGACAACCGCGTCGGGGCGTCGAGCCGCCGCGGCGGCGCCGGCCCGTCCGACCACAAGGCGGTCACGGTGGAGGGGCGTACCGTGATGGTGCCGATCCACACGGCGGCGGCCGCCGACTCGCCCTACCGCGCCAGCGCGGTAGGGGCGGACGGCACGGCAACCATCGAGCGCGACGGCGTCGCCGTCGGCACCCTGTCGTTCCCGCCGCAGCCGCGCTTCTACGCGCTGCAAACCTTTGACGGCATCCCGTACTCGAAGATCGCGGTGCTGCACGGGCGCGACGTGCTGGCGACAACCGTGCTGCAAACCTGCATCCGCTACCAGAGCCGCGCAAAGACGTGCCGGTTCTGCGCCATCGGGCAGTCCCTCGCCGCCGGGCGCACGGTGGCCCACAAGACGCCGGAGCAGCTCGCCGAGGTGGCCCGCGCCGCCGTGCTGCTCGACGGCGTCCGCCACATGGTGATGACCACCGGCACCCCCAACGCCACCGACCGCGGCGCGCGCGTGCTCTGCGACAGCGCCTTCGCCGTGAAGGCGCGCGTCGACCTCCCCATCCAGGTGCAGTGCGAGCCGCCGGATTCCGACCGCTGGTTCGGGCGGATGCGCGCGGCCGGCGTCGATGCGCTCGGCATGCATATCGAGGCGGTGACCCCGGCGGTGCGCGCGCGCATCATGCCGGGCAAGGCGGACGTGTCGCTGGAGCGCTACATGGCGGCGTTCGAGGCGGCGGTGCCGGTGTTCGGCCGGGGGCAGGTGTCGACCTACATCCTCGCCGGGCTCGGCGACACGCGCGAGGCCATCCTCGCGATGGCGGCGGAGCTGATCGCGCGCGGCGTGTACCCCTTCGTGGTGCCCTTCGTGCCGATCGCCGGGACGCCGCTGGAGGATCATCCGCCGCCGACGCCCGGCTTCATGCACGAGGTGCTTCAGCCGCTCGCCGCCATGCTCAAGGCGGCCGGGCTCGGCGCCGCCGCGATCAAGGCCGGGTGCGGGCGCTGCGGCGCCTGCTCGGCCCTTTCCACCTACGAGACGGCGAACGGCACGGCCGCGCCCGCGCCATCGCCGGCAGCTTGGCGCCCGTCCAGCCCCGACCACCTGCTTGAAGGCGCGCGGCGGCCGTGAGCACCCCCTTCGCCGCATCGCATTTCCGGCTGCAGCACGCCACCGAAGCCTGGGAGCGCGCCGGCGCGATGGCGCTGCGGCGCGCCGTGTTCTGCGCGGAGCAGGGCGTCTTCGCGGACGACGCCGACGCGCTCGACGCGGTGGCGACCCAATTCGTCGCCGTGTCCACGGTGGCGGGCTTCGCCGACGAGGTAGTCGGCACCGTGCGCATCCACGAGGCGGAACCGGGCACGTGGTGGGGCTCGCGCCTCGCGGTGGACCAGCGCTACCGCCGCGTCGGGGCGCTCGGCGCGGCGCTGATCCGCCTCGCCGTGGGAACCGCCACCGCGCGCGGCTGCACCCTGTTCCGCGCCCACGTCCAGGAGCACAACGAGGCGCTGTTCCGCCGGCTGCGCTGGCGCCCCGTGCGCCACCTCGACCTCCACGGCCGGCCGCACGTGCTGATGGAGGCGGACCTCGCCGCCTACCCGCCCCTCGCCGAGGCGGCCGGCCTGCACGCCCTGGCGCGGCGCGCGGCATGACGGGCCTGCACGCCCTCGCCGAGCGCATCGCGGCGAGCCGCGGCCTCGCCCACAAGGCCGATATCGCCGGCGCCGTCGCCGCGCTCGGGCTTGACGGCGCGGCGGCGGTGCGCGTCGGCGACGATTGCGCGGCGATCCCCGACGGCGACGGCTGGCTGCTTCTCGCCATCGAGGGTTTCGTCGACGACTTCGTCGCCGCCGACCCGCGCTTCGCCGGCTGGTGCGGCGTGATGGTCAACCTCAGCGACGTCGCGGCGATGGGCGGACGCGCCCTCGCCGTCGTCGACGCGGTGTGGGCGAGCGACGCCGCCGAGGGCTTTCCCGTGCTCGCCGGGCTGCGCGAGGCGGCAGCCGCCTACGGCGTGCCGGTCGTCGGCGGCCACACCAACCACCGCGCGGCGCGGGGCCAACTCGCCGTCGCCATCTTGGGCCGGGCGCGGCGCCTCGTCACCAGCTTCGATGCCGGCGAGGGCGACGTGCTCGTCGCCGCGCTCGACCTGCGCGGCGGCTTCCGCGAACCGTACCCCTACTGGGACGCCGCCACCGGCGCGCCGGCGGAGCGGCTCCGCGGCGACCTCGCCCTGTTGCCGGCACTGGCCGAGGACGGGCTCGTGGCCGCCGGCAAGGACATCAGCATGGCTGGCCTCGTCGGCACCGCGATCATGCTGCTCGAAGCCTCGGGACGCGGCGGCACGGTCGAGGTCGATGCCGTGCCCTGTCCGCCGGGCGTCGAGCTCGGGCGCTTTCTCACCGCCTTCCCGAGCTTCGGCTTCCTGCTCGCCGTCCGTCCCGGCGACGTCGACCGGCTCGTCGCACGCTTCGAGGCCCGCGGCATCGCCTGCGCCGCGGTCGGCGCCGTCGACGGCTCGGGCACGCTGCGCCTATGCCGCGCCGGCGAAGAGATCACGGTGTGGGACGCGGCGCGGCCCCTGCTCGGCTGCGGGCCGCATGCGCCGGCGGAGGTGGCCTGATGCCCGAAACCCTGTTCCGCATCCGCTGGCCGGACGGCGCGGCGGACACCTGCTATTCGCCGTCCACGATCATCAAGGACCACCTCGCCGCCGGGCGCAGCTATCCCGTGCCCGAGTTCGTGGCGCGTTGCCGCGACGGGCTCCAGGCAGCGAGCGGGCGCGTGCGCGCGCTTTACGGCACCGGCTGCTCCCGCGCCATGGCGCAGCTCCGCGTCATCGAGGCGACGGCGGCGCGCCACGCCGACGACGCGCTGGTGCGCTGCGACGGCTTCGATGCACCCTGAGGAGACAGGCATGGACGAGATCACGGACGTGCGGTCGGGCGGGTCGGCACCTGGGACGGGGCGGCGCGACGCGCCCCGTGACAGTCATCCTGGCACCAGTCACGTGCCGGTGGTGGTGATCGGCGGCGGGCAGGCCGGGCTGTCGACGAGCCACTACCTCAAGCAGCGCGGCATCGCCCACGTCGTGCTCGAACGTCATCGCGTCGGCCACGCTTGGCGGGTTGACCGCTGGGATTCGTTCTGCCTGGTGACGCCGAACTGGCAATGCCTGCTGCCCGACTTCCCCTATGCCGGCCCCGATCCCGACGGCTTCATGGTGAAGGACGACATCGTCGCCTATCTCGAGGCCTTCGCCCGCCACGTCGACCCGCCGATCCGCGAGGGCGTCGCCGCCACGGGGGTGTCGCGGATGCCCGACGGGCGCTTCGCCGTCGACACCACGGCCGGGCGTTGGACCGCCGACGACGTGGTGATGGCGACCTCCGGCTACCACGTGCCGGCGGTGCCCCGCGTCGGCGAACGGCTGCCGGCGCGCGTGCGGCAGATCCATTCGCAGGACTACCGCAACCCGGCGCAGCTGCCGGACGGCGCGGTGCTCGTGATCGGCACCGGGCAGTCCGGCTGCCAGATCGCCGAGGATCTCCACCTCGCGGGACGTCGCGTCCACCTCGCGGTCGGCGACGCGCCGCGCTCGCCGCGCCGCTACCGCGGCAAGGACGCGATCCGCTGGCTCGACGAAATGGGCTACTACGAGACCACGGTGGACACGCACCCGCTCGGCACCGCCGTGCGCCGCAAGGCCAACCACTACTTCACCGGGCGCGACGGCGGCCGCGAGATCGACCTCCGCCAGTTCGCCGCCGAGGGCATGCAGCTCCACGGCCTGCTCGAGGCGGTGGATGGCGAGGTGGCGCGCTTCCGCCCCGACCTCGCCGCCAACCTTGCGGAAGCGGACAAGGTGTACCTCCGCATCCGCAAGATGATCGATGACCACATCGCCAGGGCCGGCATCGACGCGCCGCCGGCCGGCCCCTACGTGCCGCCGTGGACGGTGACCGCCGAGCCGGTGCGCCTCGACCTCGCCGCGGCGGACGTCACCTCCGTGGTGTGGTGCACCGGCTTCCGCGCCGACTTCTCGCTGGTCGACGTGCCGGTGTTCAACGGGGCCGGGCAGCCCTGCCACCATCGCGGCGTCACGGGCGTGCCCGGCCTGTACTTCCTCGGGCTCGGCTGGCTGTGGACCTGGGGGTCGGGGCGCTTCTCCGGCATCGCGGAGGATGCGCGGCACGTCGTCGAAACCATCGCCGCACGGGGAACGGCGGGGGTGCGCCGGGTGGCCTGACGCCGAGCGTTCAGGCGCCGCGCCCGGCCGCGACGCCGAAGCGCATCAGCTCCGTGCCGTGCAGCTTCAGCCAAGCCTCGGCGCGGCGGTAGTCCGGCAGCAGCTTCGCCACCGTCGCCCAGAAATCGGCGGAATGGTTCATGTGCCGGAGGTGCGCGACCTCGTGGGCGGCGAGGTAGTCGAGCACGTGGGGCGGCGCCATCACCAGCCGCCATGAGAAGTTCAGCGCCCCCGCCGAGGAGCACGAGCCCCAGCGGGTGGTGGTGTCGCGCAGGGTAAGGCGGCGCGGGGCGAGGCCGAGCGCCGCCGCGTGGCGGTGGACGGCGGCGTGGAGGTCGGCGCGCGCCTGGGCGACGAGGTGGTCGCGTACGCGCCGGGCGACGAAGGGCGCGTCGCCGCCGACGCATAGTCGCGGTGACGCCGCATCCGGCGGCGCGCCGGTCTCGACCCACACCGTGCCGCGCGTGCCGGGGCGATGCACGATCTCGTGCGGCACGCCCCGCAGCGGCACGCGTGCGCCGGGGCCGAACGGGGTCGACGCCGGCAGCCTGTCGAGGCGCGTTCCGATCCAGGCGGCGTGGCGCTCGACGAAAAGCTTGGCACGGGCGAGCGGGTGCCGGGGCGGCATGGTCAGCACGGCATCGCGCGTGGCGGCGCGCACGCGCAGCGTCAGGCGGCGCGCGCTGGCGACCCGCTTGATCCGCACCCTGTGCGTTCGGCCGTCATGGACGACGAGGATGGCGTCGTCCACGCCGCGCAGTGCCGTTTCGGAACCTCGCATCGCCCGATCATACCGGCCGCACGGCTGAGTCGCCATGCCGGCCCCGGCCCGCCCCCTTACCCCTTGACGAGGCGCGCCAGGGTGAACAGTCCGAAGGGGGGCAGCGCCCGCCGTTCGACGAGGCGCAGACCGGGGCGCGCGGCGAGCCAGTCCCCGACGGTGGCCCAGGGGAACTGCGGGTGCCAGCCGAGGCGCGCCGCGCGCCGGCCCATCCAGGCCTCGAGCACGGCGACGGGGCCGCGCTCGGCGCCGACATGGTTGACCAGCACGATCTCGCCGCCGGGCTTCAGCACGCGCGCCCATTCATCCAAGCTGGCGCCGGGGTCCGGCACCACGCTCAGCACGTAGGGCGCGACCACGGCGTCGAAGCAGCCATCGGGGAAGGCGAGACGCATGGCGTCCATCACCACGAGGCCATCGACGTTGGCGAGCCCATGCCGCCGCACCCGTTCGCGCGCGCGCTGCAGCATCGGGCGGCTGAGGTCGACGCCGGTGATGCGGGTGGCGCGGTCCATCATCGGCAGCTCAAGCCCGGTGCCGACGCCGACGTCGAGCACGCGCCCGCCGGGACGGCTCGCCGCCGCCGCGGCGGCCCGGCGCCCGGCGCGCATGACGAGCGAGAAGGTCAGGTCGTAGACCGGTGCCCAACGGGCGTAGGCCGCCTCGACGTGGCTGTTGTCGAGGGCGGCCGTTGGCAGGGGATCGCGCGTCACGAAGCCAGCGCCGCCTCGGTGACCGCCGCGGCGCTCACCTCACCGGCAGCGCCCGACACGGTGCCGCCGCCGAGCACCCGCGCTCCGTCGGCGTCGCCGTCGTAGAAGACGCAGGCCTGACCGGGAGCGACGGCGGTGTCGCCGGCCGGGAACAGCACGGTGGTGCGTCCGCCGGCGCTGACGAGGCGCGCCGGCACCGGCGGCCGGCTCGATCGGGTGCGGACGTGGAGGTCGCGGGCGGCCGGCAGCGGACCGTCGCCGAGCCAGTTCACGTCGCGCAGCGCGAGCCGCGTCGTGCGCAGCGCCGCGCGCGGCCCGACAACCACGCGCGCGTCGCGGGCGTCGATGCGGGTGACGTAGAGCGGCTCGCAATCGGGTCCGCTCTGGCCGCCGAGGCCGAGGCCGCGGCGCTGGCCGACGGTGTAGCGCGTCACGCCCCCGTGCCGGCCGAGCACGGTGCCGGCCTCGTCCACGATGTCGCCGGGGCGCGCCGCCTCGGGCAGCAGTCGCTCGACGAGGCCGGCGTAGCGCCCGTCGGGCACGAAGCAGATGTCCTGGCTGTCGGGCTTGTCGGCGTTGACGAGGCCGTTGGCGCGGGCGATGGCGCGCACCGCGGCCTTCGGCAGTGTGCCGAGCGGGAAGCGCACGAAGGCGAGCTGCGCGGGCGTGGTGCCGAACAGGAAGTAGCTCTGGTCGCGGGAAGGGTCGGCGCCGCGGTACAGGCCGCGTCCGCCGCCGGATAGGGCGCGGGTCGCGCAGTAGTGCCCGGTGGCGAGCGCGTCGGCGCCGAGGTCGCGGGCGGTCGCCATGAGGTCGGTGAACTTCACCGCGTCGTTGCACGCGGCGCAAGGGATCGGCGTTTCGCCGCGCGCGTAGCTTTCGGCGAAGGGCAGTACCACCGCGCGGCGGAAACGCTCCTCGAAGTCCAGCACGTAGTGCGGGATGCCGAGGCGCGCGGCGACGGCGCGGGCGTCGCCGATGTCGCGCCCGGCGCAGCACGCGCCCTTGCGGGGCGCCGCGCCGCGATCATCGTAAAGCCGCAACGTGATGCCGACCACGTCGTAGCCGTCCGCCTTGAGCAGGGCGGCGACCACGGAGGAGTCGACGCCGCCGGACATGGCGACCACCACCCGCGTGTCGGCCGGCAGCTTGGGGAGATCGAGACTGTTCACTCGGGTTGACCTGGCTGTGCGCCGCACCGGCGGCGTTCGCGTTGATAAGGGTGCCCGCGCAGTCCGTGCAAGGGGTGCGACGCGAAGCATTCGGCGGCGCGCCATGTGCCAATTCCTGACATGAAACGCCGCCATCTTGAGGTTTTGGCAATATAGCGGAGGTTTCGGGCCGGATTTACGTTCAAAAGCAGCGGCTTGGCTTAGGTGAATTTTAAACGGGATTGCCTAGTCTCTTTCAACGAAACGATGCGTTCCCGTGAGTAAGTGTTATGAGTGAATCGCTCCGCCCGCGAGTCAAATACGTGATCGGGCCTGACGGCAGCCCGCTCACCATCGCCGACCTACCCCCCAGCGGCACCAAGCGCTGGGTGATCCGCCGCAAGGCGGAGGTGGTCGCGGCGGTGCGCGGCGGCCTGCTGTCGCTGGAGGAAGCCTGCCATCGCTACACGTTGACGGTGGACGAGTTCCTGTCCTGGCAGATGTCCATCGACCAGCACGGGCTGGCCGGGCTGCGCACAACGCGCTTGCAGCACTACCGCGCGTGAAACATGCCCGCCGGGCGTTCGCGCCCGGCAGGGTCACGCCGTTTCGTGCCGCGCGCGGGGCGGCGGGCCGGGATGCACTGCGCCCGGCGCCGCTGCCTCGACGTGCGGCGCGTCGGCGTGCGGCACATCGGGGATCGACGCGTCGAAAGGTGGGACTTGGGGGTGCAACACGCGGCTGAGGCGGCGGCGCTCGAACAGCACCACGACCAGCACCCCGAAGGCCAGCGGAATCAGCAGGTAGAACAGGCGGAACAGCAGCACCGCGGCCAGCACCTTGGCCTTGGGAATGCTCGGCAGCGCGTTGATGAAGATGAGGTCGAACACGCCGGCCCCGGCGGGCGCGTTCGACGCCAGCGCGGCGGAGAACGAGCCGAGAAAGATCGCCAGCACCACGAAGAAGCCGGGATTGCCCGCCTCGGGTAGCGCGAAATAGATGATGCCGCAGGCGCCGATCAGTTCGAGGGGCGAGGCGATGAGCTGGCGCGCGGTGACCTCCGGCCGGGGATAGACGACGCGGAAGCCGGCGACGACCAACGGCTTGAGCTTGAGCACCGACCCCAGCACGTAGGCGGCGACGAACAGCAGGCAGCCGATGCCGATGATCTGCGACGATGCGGCGTTGGTGAAGATGTGCGGCAGGAAACGCGCGATGCGCCGGAGTTCGTTGGGTTCGAGCACCAGCACGAGGCCGCCGAGCAGCAGCACGCCGAGCAGGAAGGTGAAGGAGGTCACGGCGACGAGGATGCCGACCTGCGCCGCGCTCATGCCTTTGGTGGAGTAGGCGCGGTAGCGCACCATGGCGCCGGAGAACACCGACGCGCCGATCGTGTGCGACAGCGCATAGGTGGTGAAGGAGCACAGCGTGATGAACGGCATCGAGATATGGGTGATGCCGAGGTGCAGCAGCGCGATGCGGTCGTACCAGGCGAGCGCGGCATAGGCGAGGAGGGCGGACAGGAAGGCCAGCGCGTAGTGCGTCGCCGAGATGGACGCGAGCTGCTGCCACACGCCCGCCGCCACGCTTTCGCCCTTGAACTCGCTGGTCAGGAGCCACAGGCAGACACCGACGGCGCACAGGCCGAACACCGGCCATATGTACTCTAAAGAGCGCTTCATCGGTCTCCGGAGCCGTCCGCGCGGCGTGGATCGGCGGTCGGGTCGGAACCCGCGCGATCCGAAGGTCTCGCAAGCATCGGTCCGCGACCGCGATCCACGGTGTGGATCGACGGGTTGGCGGTATTGTGACCGCGGGTCAACAATCACATGCCGCGGATCACGCGCCG
>CAXTFM010000059.1:0-17997 GCA_964243435.1 uncultured Beijerinckiaceae bacterium | reverse complement strand
GCCGAGGACGCCGTCGCGGCCGGGCGCCGGGCACGGGAGGCCGCCGGCCGCGCGGTGGCGGCGCAGGCGGAGCGCGAGGCCGGGTCGTTGCGCGAACGCGCGGCGCTGGCGCAATCCGTCGACCTTTCGCGCGCCGAACTGTCCGACGACGACCTCCGGCTCCGTGTCGAGGCGACGGAGCGGGCGCTGGACGATGCCGCGACCCGGCAGGCAGCGGCGGAGAGGGATCTCGCCGCCGCCGACCCGGAAGCGGTCGGCCTCGAACTCAAGCGCGCGGAAGGGGCCGAGTACGCCATCCGCGCCGACATGGACGCGCTGAAGCGCGACAAGCGCGACCTCGAGGTGGAGCTGCGCGCGCTCGGGCGGGACGGGCTCGGCGAACAGTTCGCCGAGGTCGAGGAGCGCCTCGCCGTCGAACAACGCCGGCTCGACGCGCAAACCGCGCAGGCGCGCGCCGCCCGGCTGCTCCACGACACCCTCGCCAAGGCGCAGCGCGAGTCGCGCGACCGCTGGCTCGGCCCGGTGAAGGAGCGTGCGGCGCCCTACCTGCGCCTGGTGCAGCCCGACACCGACATCCTGCTCAACGAAAGCACCCTGGAGATCGAGGGGCTGGTGCGCCGTGGCGTGAGCGAGCCCTTCGCGCGGCTGAGCGTCGGCGCGCGCGAGCAGGTCGCGGTGATCACCCGCTTGGCGCTGGCCGACATCCTGCACGGCGCCAAGCGCCCCTCCGCGATCATCCTCGATGATGCGCTGGTCAACACGGACGAGCAGCGCCTGCACCGCATGCACCTCGTGCTGCAAAGGGCGGGGCAAACCATGCAGGTGCTGATCCTGACCTGCCGGGAGCGCGACTTCATCCAGCTCGGCGCGCCGATCCGGCGGCTTTGACCGGCGCCGGACCCGTCGAAGGGGCGACGCGCGCCGGCTATCCATCCCGGCGAAATCGCCTAGTATGCCGCCCCGTCCGGATGCCGCTTCGCTGCCGCCGGGACCGATGGGGCGCGAACCGGCCGAGCGCCGGGCCAGCCTGGAGCACTTCATGAACGTGACGGTCGCGAAGTCCGGCCTGGCGGTGACGAGCGACGGCTACGACGCCGCCGACATGCGCGTCAGGGTCAGGGCGATCCTCGTCGGGTCGATGGGCAACCTCATCGAATGGTACGACGTCTACGCCTACGCCGCCTTCGCCCTGTACTTCGCCGGCTCGTTCTTCCCGCGCAGCGACCCGGCCGCGCAGCAGCTCGCCGCGGCGACGCTGTTCGCGGTGGCCTACCTCGTCCGCCCGATCGGCAGCGTGCTGTTCGGTTATTTCGCCGACCGCTACGGGCGGCGCACCTCGCTCACCGTGTCGGTGCTGCTGATGTGCTTCGGCTCGTTGCTCATCGCGGTGTCGCCGACCTACGCCACCATCGGGGTCGGCGCTCCGGTGATCCTCGCGGTGGCGCGCATCCTCCAGGGCCTGAGCCAGGGCGGCGAGTACGGCACCAGCGCCACCTACCTCAGCGAGGTGAGCCATCCCAACCGCCGCGGCTTCTATTCCGGCGTCTGGTACATGACGCTGATCGGCGGCCAGCTCGCCGCCATCCTGGTGCTGCTGGTGCTGCAGAAGCTGTTCCTCACGCCGGCCCAGCTCCTCGCCTGGGGCTGGCGCATCCCCTTCGCCATCGGCGCGCTGATCTCCGTCTACGTCTTCGTCATGCGCCGCGACATGCCGGAAACCGAGCTGTTCAAGCAGGCCGACCGGGTCACGCACGGCGCAGGCCGTTGGGCGACCCTGGCGTCGAACTGGAAGGAGATGGTGCTCGTCGTCGGCATCACGGTGGGCGGCACCTCGGCCTTCTACACCTACACCACCTACATGCAGAAGTTCCTCAAGCTGTCCGTCGGCCTCACCGACGACCAGACCACCCTGGTCACGGCGGGGTCTCTGCTCGTCGCCATCCTGCTCCAGCCGATCTATGGCGGCCTGTCCGACATCATCGGGCGCAAGCCCATGCTGATCGCCTTCGGCGTGCTCGGCACGCTGGGCACCTACCCGCTGCTGACCACGCTGAAGGGCACCAAGAGCGCCTTCGTCGCGTTTCTGCTGATCTGCGCCGCCTGGGCCATCGTCAGCGGCTACACGGCGCTCACCGCCATCGTGAAGGCGGAGCTGTTCCCCACCTCCGTGCGCGCGATGGGCGTCGGCATCCCCTACGCGATCACCGCGGCGGTGTTCGGCGGCTCGGTCGATTCGATCGCCCTGTGGTTCAAGAGCCAGAACAACGAGGCCGGCTTCTTCCTTTACGCCACCGGCTGCATCTTCATCTCGCTGCTGTTCTACATCGGGATCAAGGACACCAAGGCGCATTCGAAGATGGAACAGGCGACCTGACCGGCGCTCGCCGCGGAGCGCCGGACCGAAGGTCGCCCTTGGCCGGGGCCATCCGTCCGGTGCCGCCCGGTGCCGCCCGTGGCCGCCCGTGATCGGTGACGCCGGCCGGCGGCGGACGGGCAATGCGCCGGCGCCCGAGGTGACGCGGCGCGAAGGAAACAGCGCATGAACGCCGACCCGATCCCGGCCGTCCGGGAAGACGAGGCCGCCGGCGCGGTCGCCGCCACCTTCGCCGACCTGCGGCACACGCTCGGCATCCCCTTCGTCAACCTGATCTGGCGCCACCTCGCGACGATGCCGAACTGCCTGACGACGGTGTGGACGCTGGTGCGGCCGATCTACCGCGCCCCCGAGTTCGCGCGGCTGACGGCCGAGCTGCGCGGTGCCGTGACCTGGCCGCCGGACCTTGCCCTGCCGCCTTTCGTGTACGACGCGGCCGGGCTCGGCGCGGCGGACCGCGCCGAGGTCGCGGCGCTGATCGCGGACTACAACATGGGCAACGGCGGCAACCTGCTGCCGCTCCTCGCCGCCGACCTGTTCCTGCGCGGGGACGGCGTGCCCGGGCCCGCCGCGCCGTTCCCGCATCCGGCGCCCGCGGTGGAGCCTGCGCCGGACGCCGTCGCCGCGCGGCGCAGCCGGCCGCTGCCCGCCCTGTCCGCGCTGGCCCCGGCGCACCTCGCGCTCGTCATGGCGCTCGACGCGTTCGGCCGGTCGGAGGCGAGCGACGGGGTCGCGAGCCTGTACCGCCATCTCGCGCACTGGCCCGCCTTCCTCGGCCTCGCCTACGCCCGGCTCGTGCCGCTCCAAACCGAGGGCAGGCTGCGCCGCGAACAGGAACGGCTCGGCGCGCGCGGGCGCGCCATCGTCAGCGCCAGCCTTCTCGACCGTCTCGACACCCGCACCGTCGCCCTCGATGACACGGAACGCGCCTTCGTTCTCGCCGCCCTCGCCGAGTTCACGCAGCTGATGATCCCGCGCATGATCGTGATGGGCAGCGCGCTCGCGGCGTTGCTGCCCGACGAGGCGGCGGCCTGAACCGCCACCGTCACGCCGGGAACGCCCCTTGGCCGCGCTCGTGCGCGAGCAACTGCGTCTTCGCCGCGAGTCCACCCGCGAAACCGGTCAGGTCGCCGGCGGCGCCGACCACGCGGTGGCACGGCGTCACGATCGAGACCGGGTTTCGGCCGTTTGCCGCGCCGACCGCGCGCGACGCCGTCGGTTGCCCGATCTGTCGGGCGATGTCGCTGTAGCTGCGGGTTTCACCGAAGGGGATGGTGCGCAGTGCCGCCCACACGCGCTCCTGGAACGCGGTGCCGGCGGCGTCGAGCGGCACGGTGAACGCCGTCAGGGAGCCGGCGAAGTAGGCCGCGAGCTGCCGTTCGGTCGCGACGAGCACGGGGTGGTCGGGCTGCGCCGCCAAAGGCCCCAGGCGGACGCGGGCCGGCGGATCGTTCTCCCACAGGATCGCGGCGAGGCCGGCGTCGCTGGCGACAAGCGTCAGCGCGCCGACCGGCGATGGTACGGTCTTGCAGGCATGGCTCGTCCTGCAGGCATGGCTCATGGCGCGCCTCGACGCTCGATGGTCGCACCCGGCGCCGGCGGGCCGGGCGGGTGCCCGGAGGTAACCTGCCAGGGTCCGCGCGCGGGCGCCAGACCCCGCGCGTCGCGATCCACCGCGTGCCTGTGGATGGGAGGTCCGTCGCTGCGCCCCGCGCCGCCGTCATTCCGCGGCGGCCTTGTTGCGCAGGACCGAGTTCGAGCGGCCGTAGAACCAGTAGATGGCGAGGCCGATGGCGAGCCACACCACGAGGCGCGCCCAGGTGAGGAGCGGCAGGCCGGCCATCAGGACGAGGCAGAAGGCGATGCCGAGCAGCGGCACCAGCGGCACGCCCGGCACCCGGAACGGGCGCGACGCGCCCGCATCGGAGCGCCGGAGATAGATCACCGCGCCGCACACCAGCACGAAGGCGAGCAGCGTCCCGATCGACACCATCTCGCCGAGCACGCCGATGGGCACCAGCGCCGCGACCACCGCGACGAGGCCGCCGATGAGGAGCTGGCTGAGGAAGGGCGTTTGCAGCCGGGGGTGCAGCCTGGAGAACAGCCGCGGCAGCAGCCCGTCGTGGGACATGGTGTAGAAGATGCGGCTTTGCCCGTAGAGCAGCACCAGGATCACGGTGGTGAGGCCGGCGAGCGCGCCGATCTTGATGAGCACGGCGAACCAGGTCAGCCCGATCACGTCGACGCCGCGCGCGATCGGGTCGGCGACGTCGAGGCTGCGGTAGGGCACGAGGCCGGTCAGCACGGCGGCGACGGCGATGTACAGGAGCGTGCACACGACCAGCGCGCCGAGGATGCCGCGCGGCATGTCGCGCTGCGGGTTCTTGGCCTCCTGCGCGCAGGTCGACACCGCGTCGAAGCCGATGAAGGCGAAGAACACCACGCTGGCCCCGCGCAGCACGCCGCTCCAGCCGAAGGCGCCGAAGGCGCCGGTGTTGTCGGGCACGAAGGGGTGCCAGTTCGCGGCGTTGATGAAGCCGGCGCCGAGCGCGATGAAGGCCACGACCACGGTGAGCTTGATCGCCACCATGACGTTGTTGAGGCGCGCCGACTCCTTGGTGCCGAACACCAGCGTCGCGGTGAGCAGCAGCACGATGAGGGCGGCGGGGAGGTTGACGATGCCCGTCGCCGTCGTGCCGTCGGGCAGGGTCACGGTGGCGCCGGGCGCCGCGGCCAGCGCCGGCGGCACCGTGATGCCGACGTTCCTGAGCAGGCTGACGATGTAGCCGGACCAGCCGACGGCGACGGTGGCCGCGCCCATCGCGTATTCGAGGATCAGGTCCCAGCCGATGATCCAGGCGAAGATCTCGCCCAGCGTCGCATAAGTGTAGGTGTAGGAGGAGCCGCACACCGGCAGCATCGCCGCGAGCTCGGCGTAGCACAGGCCGACGAAGGCGCAGGCGACGCCGCCGAGCACGAAGGACAGCATGATGCCCGGCCCGGCGAACTTGGCGGCGGCGGTGCCCGTCAGCACGAAGATGCCGGCGCCGATGATCGCGCCGATGCCCATGGCGACGATGCTGGCGAGCCCCAGCGTCTTCGCCATGGACTGCGCATCCGCCTCGCCGCCGGCGACGATGTCGGCCACCGACTTCCGGGTCATCAAACCGAGCGGGGACGACGGACGCATCGGCGGTGAACTCATCGGAGCGGCCCTTCGGACGGAGGCACGGCTGCATCGTTCGTGCCGCTTTGGCGTGCAAGCACGATGCCACCGCTCCCCGCTCGATGGGCGGTTCCCGCCGCGGCAGGGTCGCCCGGCGCCGTCAGCCGGCCGTGCCGAGCTTGTCCTGCGTTTTCGTTTCGAAGTCGCCGGCGTCGTGACGCTCGTGGAGCTGGCTCGACGGCTCGCCGCTGACGCGGTTGACCATGCGCCCGCGCCGTGCCGCGGGACGCGCCAGGATCGCCTCCGCCCAGCGCACGACGTTGGTGTAGTCCTTGACCTGGAGGAACTCCGCCGCGCCATACTGCCAGCCCAGCGCCAGACCGCCGTACCAGGGCCACACCGCCATGTCGGCGACCGTGTACTCGCTGCCGGTGAGGTACTCGTGGTCGGCGAGGCGCTTGTCCAGCACGTCGAGCTGGCGCTTCACCTCCATCGCGAAACGGTCGATGGCGTATTCGATCTTGCTCGGCGCGTAGGCGTAGAAGTGCCCGAACCCGCCGCCGAGGTAGGGCGCGCTGCCCATCTGCCAGAACAGCCAGGACAGGCACTCCGCACGGGCGGCGCCGCCGGTGGGCAGGAAGGCCCCGAACTTTTCCGCGAGGTGGACGAGGATGGCGCCGGATTCGAACACGCGCACCGGTGTCGGCCCGCTGCGGTCCACCAGCGCCGGGATCTTGGAGTTGGGGTTCGCCCCGACGAAGCCGCTGCCGAACTGGTCGCCCTCGCCGATGCGGATCAGCCAGGCGTCGTACTCCGCCCCGGCGTGGCCGGCGGCGAGCAGCTCTTCCAGCATCACCGTGACCTTGACGCCGTTGGGCGTGCCCAGCGAGTACAGCTGAAGGGGGTGGCGGCCGACGGGCAGTTCCTTGTCGTGGGTCGGCCCCGACACCGGGCGGTTGATGCTGGCGAACCTGCCGCCGCTTTCCTTGGGCGGAACCCAGACCTTGGGCGGCGTGTAGTCATCGGTCATGGCGCGAACTCCGGGTCGGGCGATGGCGTCGTCGGCCGGCGCCGGCCGCAGCCTATATGACGCGCCCCGCGACGTCGCGGTTACATGGTGGCGGGTGCATTGTGGCGGTCAGTTGGTGGCGGTTGCGTGGTGACGGGCGGACGACGACGCATTAGGGTGCCCGTAAAGGCGACCCACCGGGGCGTCCGAAGGGAGGCGAGCATGGGTGAGGCGGACGCCGCGACGCCCGACATCGAGGCGACCACGATGGCGCGGGTGACTTGGCGCATCGTGCCGTTCCTGATGGTGTGCTACTTCATCGCCTTCGTCGACCGGGTCAACGCCGGCTTCGCCGCGCTCCAGATGAACCACGACGTCGGCCTGTCGCCGTCCGCCTTCGGCCTCGGCGGCGGTTTGTTCTACGTCACCTACGTGCTGTTCGAGGTGCCGAGCAACGTGGCGATGGAGAAGGTCGGCGCGCGCCTCTGGATCGCCCGCATCCTGGTGACCTGGGGCCTCGTCTCCGGGACCATGGCCTTCGTGGTCGGGCCGCTCTCCTTCTACGCCGTCCGCCTGGCCCTCGGCGCGGCCGAGGCCGGCTTCTTCCCCGGCGTGATCCTTTACCTGACCTACTGGTTCCCCAAGGAGTACCGTGGCCGCATCGTCGCGATCTTCATGGTGGCGATCCCCGTGTCGAGCTTCCTCGGCTCGCCCATCTCGGCGGCGCTGCTCGGGCTCGACGGCGTGTTCGGCCTGCGCGGCTGGCAGGCCATGTTCGTGCTGGAGGCGGTGCCCGCCGTGGCCCTCGGCGCGCTGGCGCTGGTCGTGCTGCCGAACGGCCCGGCCAAGGCGCGCTGGCTCGACGACGCGCAACGCGGCTGGCTCCAGCGGCGGCTCGACGCCGAGCGCGGGCCTGCCGGCGGCGCCGCGGCGCATCCGTCCGTCTTCCAGGTGATGACCAACCGTCACGTGCTCGCCGCCTCGCTGATCTATGCCGGGGCCTCCGGCGCCAGCCAGTGCCTGTCGCTGTGGCAGCCGCAGATCATCAAGTCGTTCGGCATGAGCAACATGGAGACCGGCCTCCTCAACATGGTGCCCTTCGGCATCGCCTCCGTGCTGATGATCCTGTGGGGGCGCAGCTCCGACAGGCGGCGCGAGCGCGTGTGGCACACCGGCCTCCCCCTCGCCCTGCTCGCCGGCAGCCTGATCGCGGCGACGGCGGTGTCGTCGCTGACGGCGACGCTGCTGATCCTCTGCGTGGCGGTTACCGCGACCTACATCGTCAAGGGGCCGTTCTGGGCGCTGTCGACCGAGTGGCTGGCCGCCGGCGGCGCCGCCGCCGGCATCGCCCAGATCAACGCCATCGGCAACATCGGCGGCTTCGCCGGCACCTCGCTGCTCGGCCTCATCAAGGACAAGACCGGGAGCTACCCGCTCGGCCTCCTCCCCCTCGCCCTGATCTCGGCCGTCGGCTGCCTGCTGGTGCTGACGATCGGGCGCGGGCGCCAGGCGCAACTCGCCGCGCGGCCGGCCGAGTAGCCGCATGGGGCGCGCAGCCCCGCAATCCACCGACCCTTCACGCCACCATCGCAAGCGGAACAACAACGATGCACACGATCCCACACCACATCGGCGGCAGTCGCACCACGGGCAGCCCCGCCCGCACGGCCCCGGTGTTCAATCCGGCGACGGGCGAGCAGAGCGGGACGGTGGCGATGGCGACCATCGCCGACATCGACGCCGCCGTCGCCGCCGCCAAGCGCGCCCATCCCGGCTGGGCCGCGACGACGCCGCTGCGTCGCGCCCGCATCCTCAACAGGTTCCTGGGGATTCTCGAATCGCGCATCGACGCGATGGCGGCGGTCATCACGGCCGAGCACGGCAAGGTGCTCTCCGACGCCAAGGGCGAGATCCAGCGCGGCATGGAGGTAGTGGAGTTCGCCACCAGCGCCCCGCAGCTGCTGCGCGGCGAGGTGACGGAGAACGTCGGCACCCGCGTCGACAGCCACTCGCTGCGCCAGCCTCTCGGCGTCGTCGCCGGCATCACCCCGTTCAACTTTCCCGCCATGGTGCCGATGTGGATGTTCCCCGTCGCCCTGGCCTGCGGCAACTGCTTCATCCTCAAGCCGTCGGAGCGCGACCCCTCCGCCTCGCTGATGATGGCGGACTGGCTCAAGGAGGCCGGCCTGCCCGACGGCGTGTTCAACGTGGTGCAGGGCGACAAGGAGGCGGTGGACGCGCTGCTTCACCATCCCGGCATCAGCGGCATCAGCTTCGTCGGCTCGACGCCGATCGCCCGCTACATCTACACCACCGCGACGAGCCAGGGAAAGCGCGCCCAGGCGCTCGGCGGGGCCAAGAACCACATGGTGGTGATGCCCGACGCCGACCTCGACCAGGCGGTGGACGCGTTGATGGGCGCAGCCTACGGCTCGGCAGGCGAGCGCTGCATGGCGATCTCGGTCGCGGTGCCGATCGGCGAGCGCACCGCCGACGCCCTCATCGAGCGCCTCATCCCCAAGGTGCGCGCGCTCAAGGTCGGCCCCGGCACCGACCGCGAGGCGGAGATGGGGCCGCTCGTCACCAAGCAGCACCTCGACAAGGTGCGCGGCTACATCGACGCCGGCGTCCGCGAGGGTGCCGAACTGCTCGTCGACGGGCGCGACCTCAGCCTGCAGGGCTACGAGCAGGGCTTTTTCATCGGCGGCTCGCTGTTCGACCGGGTGACGCCCGAGATGTCGATCTACCGCGAGGAAATCTTCGGGCCGGTGCTGGCGGTGACGCGGGCGCCGGACTACGCCACCGCGGCGAAGCTCATCAACGAGCACGAGTTCGGCAACGGCACCGCGATCTTCACCCGCGACGGCGACGCCGCGCGCGAGTTCGCCCACCAGATCGAGGTCGGCATGGTCGGCATCAACGTGCCGATCCCGGTGCCGATGGCGTTCCATTCCTTCGGCGGGTGGAAGGCGTCGCTGTTCGGCGACCACCACATGCACGGCATGGAGGGGGTGCGCTTCTACACCCGGCTGAAGACCATCACCACGCGGTGGCCGACCGGCATCAGGGCGGGCGCCGACTTCGTCATGCCGACGATGCAGTAGCGTCGCCCCCGCCGAGAACGAAGCCGAACACCGGCTGCGGCCCGCCGCGCGCGACGGGCTGCAGCTGCGGCGGCTGCCCCACCGCGGCATCCACCGCCGCGGCGAGGCCGACGCCCGACAGGCCGAGGGCGGGCACGAGGTCGCCTGCCCCATGCGTGCAGAATCCGTGCGCGTCGACGGCGCGGAACAGGGCGGCGGCGCGACCCGCATGCCGGACGGCGGCGGCGTCCTTGCCTTCGCGGAGCTTGACGCCCGCCGCCGCGAGCAGGATCAGCCCCTTCAGCAGCGCGCGCGTCGCCTCGTCGGCCGCCGCCCGCCACGGCCCCTCCCAGGCCTCGTGCGCTTCCCAATAGTAGCCGTGGTTGAACAGGTCGAGGCCCCACCGCCACGCCACGCCCGGCGCATCATGCGGCGCGGCGCCGTGGCTGTGGCCGGCGGCGTCGCGGACGGGATGGGGCATGCGCCCGGGCAGGTAGGCGTAGGCCGGGAACGGCCGACCCGGCACGAGGCGCGGGCGACCCGCGCCCGACGGCGCGGGCAGGGCGCGGCGCCCGGCCGCCGGCGCCCTACGGCGTCAGCCGGGCCTGCTTCTCCGATCTTGCGGGGCCGGGGGGCGCGGCCTGCGCGAGGGTCGCTGGCGCGGTGCGGCTGGCGCGCTCGATGGCGTGAAACGTCGCTCGCGCGTGGTCGTGGACGTCGGGGCTCCGGGACAGGGTGAGGAAATCGTTCTGCCGGTAGGGGTAGTGCCCGCCGCCGTGGAACACCTTGAGGCCGCCCGCCGTCATCACCGCATCGCCGCGCCGCAGCGTGAAGTCGTGCAGCAGAGACGCGATGCGGTTGCCGCCGCGCGGGTGGCAGCTGCAACTGTCGGCGACGAAGGTCGTGTAACGGAAGGCGGCCGGCAGCTGCGAGTAGCTGCGGCCGGAGGTGACGTCGACCGCCTCGCCGAGCGCGTCCGCTCCGTTGGGCAGCATGTAGAGCGCGGTGCGCGCGCCGGGGCATTCCGCCTGGCAGGTCGCCTCGTGGGCGCCGCGGTCCCCGTCGCCGTGGTAGGCGCCGACGGGAAAGGCGAAGCCGTCGCAAAGGCGCACGCACATGGACAGGCGTCCGAGGCGGACCGGCTCGCCGGCAGCGACGCCACTGCCGCGGTGGCGCGTCGCGGCGAGCCGCGTCTCGTCCGCACGCCGCCGCACCGTCCGCCGCCGCGCCGTGCGGGGTCGGGCATACCCACCGTAAGCGGGCTGGGCGTCGCGCGGCGCCCCGGAAAGGCGGGAAAGCAGGCCGCCGAGTCCGCCGAACAGGTCGTCGGCGACGCCGGACCCGCCCGTGCCGAGGCTGAGCACCCCGACGAGCGTCAGGGCGAAGCCGGCGGTCACCGCGCAGCGGAAGCGGGCGGCCGGCGTCGCGAAGCGATCGACGATGCCGCAACGCAGGGCGCGAAGCCGAGCGGCGGGATGCTGGATGACAGGGAACACGAAACGCCAGCCAGCCATGCTCGGGACTCGAATCCTTCGACGTGGGTCCTGTAAACCACGGTCAAGCCGCAAATGGCAACGCACGCCCGGTGCGGCGCGGGATCGAGGTGAACGCCGCCGCCGACCCTTAGGGCGATGTCGAGGGGCCGGGCGGCCTCACCCGCGCCGGGTTGCCCATCACCGTCGCGCCGGCGGGCACGTCGCGCGTGACCACGCTGCCGGCGCCGACCACCGCGTCGTCGCCGACGGACACGCCCGGCAGCACGATCGCGCCGCCGCCGATCCACACGTTGCGCCCGATGCGGACCGGCTTGCCGCTTTCGAGTCCCTGGCGGCGCAGGGCGGGGTCGCGCGGGTGGTCGGCCGTGAGGAGCTGGACATAGGGGCCGACCTGCGCGCCGTCGCCGATCGAAACGGCGGCGACGTCGAGGACAACGCACCCGAAATTGACGTACACGTCGCGCCCGATGCGCGTGTTGGTGCCGTAGCAGGTGTAGTACGGCGCCCGCAGGACCGTGTCGGCGCCGAGGGCGCCGAGCAACGCGCCGAGCAGCGCCGTCCGCGCCGACGCGTCGCCGGCGCCGGTGGCGTTGTAGGCCCTGACCAGCGCTTCCGCGCGCAGCCGGGCGGCGACCAGTTCGGGATCGTCGGCACGGTACAGCGCGCCGGCGAGCATCTTCTCCTTCTCGCTGCGCCCGTCCCCACCCGCCGCCACGCTCAGAACAGCCCGTCGATGCGGCCGTCCGCGTCAAGGCCGATGCGGTGCGCGGCCGGCTCGGCGGGCAGGCCCGGCAGGGTCATGATGTCGCCGCAGGTCAGCACCACGAAGCCGGCGCCGGCCGACAGGCGGGCGTCGACGACGGGCAGCACGTGGCCGCTCGGCGCGCCGAGCGCGGCCGGGTCGGCGCTGAACGAGTACTGCGTCTTGGCCACGCAGATCGGCAGCTGGCCGAAGCCGAGCTCCTCGAAGGTCCTGAGCGCCGCGACCGCCTTGGGTGCGAAGGCGACGTCGGCCGCCCCGTAGATCTCGCGCGCCACGGTGCGCATCTTGTCGGCCAGGGGCAGGGCGGCGTCGTAAAGCGGCGTGAAGGCGGCGGTGCCGGCCTCGGCGAGCGCCGTGACCGCCTCGGCCAGCGCCACCGCGCCGCGCCCGCCGTCGGCCCAATGGGTGCAAAGCACGGCTTCGACGCCGAACTCGTCGCGGCACACGGCCTTGACCAGGTCGATTTCCGCCGGCGTGTCGGCGGTGAAGGCGTTGATCGCGACGACCGGGGGCACGCCGAACTTGCGGAGGTTGCCGACGTGGCGCCCGAGATTGGCCATGCCGCGGCGCAGCGCGTCGAGGTCCTCGCGGCCGAGGGCGGATTTCGGCAGGCCGCCATGCATCTTCAGCGCGCGCACGGTGGCGACGATCACCGCCGCCGACGGGGCGAAGCCGGCCTGCCGGCACTTGATGTCGAAGAACTTCTCCGCGCCGAGGTCGGCGCCGAAGCCCGCCTCGGTCACCACGTCGTCGGCGAGGGCGAGGGCGAGGTCGGTGGCGATCACCGAGTTGCAGCCGTGGGCGATGTTGGCGAAGGGGCCGCCGTGGATGAAGGCCGGCGTGCCTTCCAGCGTTTGCACGAGGTTGGGCTGCAGCGCGTCCTTGAGCAGCACGGTCATCGCGCCGACCGCCTGCAGCGCCGCCGCCGTTACCGGGCGGCGGTCGCGGTCGAGCGCCACCACCATGCGGCCGAGGCGGGCCTGGAGGTCGTCGATGTCCCTCGCCAGGCAGAACACCGCCATGATCTCGGAAGCGACGGTGATGTCGAAGCGGGTCTGCCGGGGGTAGCCGTTGGCGGCGCCCCCCAGCCCGCATACCACGTCGCGCAGCGCGCGGTCGTTCATGTCCACCGCCCGCGCCCAGCTCACGCGGCGCGGGTCGATGCCGAGCCGGTTGCCGTGGTAGACGTGGTTGTCGATCAGGGCGGCGAGCAGGTTGTTGGCCGACGTGATGGCGTGGAAGTCGCCGGTGAAGTGCAGGTTGATCTGCTCCATCGGGATCACCTGCGAGCGGCCGCCGCCGGCCGCGCCGCCCTTGACGCCGAAACAGGGGCCGAGCGAGGGCTCGCGCATCGCCACCACCGCCTTCCTGCCGATGCGGCGCAGCGCGTCGGCGAGGCCGACGGTGGTGGTGGTCTTGCCCTCGCCCGCCGGCGTGGGGTTGACGGCGGTGACCAGGATCAGCCGGCCGCGGCGCCCGTCCGCCCGCGCTTGCGCGACGAACGGCGCGTCGACCTTGGCGATGGCGCGGCCGTAGGGCAGCAGCGCCTCCGCCGGGATGCCGGCGCGCGCGGCCACGGCGGGGATCGGATCCGGCGTCGCCGCGCGCGCGATTTCGATGTCGGTCGGCATGGATGCTCCCCCTTCGACGCTGTGGCGGGACGCCGGCGGCCGTTCATCCGGCCTTGCCATGCTTCCGCCGCGGAGGGCAAGGTGAGGCACGCGTGCGCTGCGCTCAAGCGCCCACGCGGCGTTTCGGGTGAGGGTTCATGACGACGCTGCCGCCCCCGCAGGGCCTGAACGAGGCCGACTACGAGGCGATCGAGGCGGCCGTGACAGAAACGGTGCGCGGCCGCTGGTTCCTGAACGAGTTCGCCCGGCGCAACCGTGCGGGCGAGCTGCGCCAGCTCCTCGACGCGATGTCCCGCCTGGAGGGCGCCGTCGCCTCGGGCCAGGCGGCGGTGCCGCCGCCGGCCGACCCGTCCGTGCGCCTGCTCATGCAGCGTATCAAGGAGATCGCCGGGCAGCTCGACATGCTGTCCCTCGACATGCGCGAGGCCGGTGTCGACGAGCGCTTCGCCAGCGCGGTGGAAAAGGAAGCGCGCGCGGTGTCGGGCATGATGCGCGGCACAACGCTGCCCCGGCCGCCGGCGCAGGTGCAATCGAAGGCGCCGCAACCCGTGCCGACCAAACCGGCCGCCCAGATGCCGGCGCAGGTGCCGGCGCTGGTGCCACCCCCGGTGCCGGCGGAGGTGCCGGCGATCGAGGTGCCGCCGCGGGCGCCCGCCGAGCCGGGAGCCGCGGCGTCGCTCGCCCCGCCGCCCGCCATGTCCGACACCGCGAGCGTGCCTGCCGGCGACCGGCGCCTCGCCGTCCTCGCCGGGCTCGACGAGCTGCCGCTGCGCGACAAGCTCGCCCTGTTCGCCTGACCGCCCCGTCGCGCGGCTCACCCCCAGAGCGCCGGCTCCGGCGGGTGGACGGTCGAACCGTCGTAGCGCAGGCCGTCGGCGCGGTCGTGTGCCAGCAGCAGCGGCCCGTCGAGGTCGACGAAGCGGGCGCGCGCGGCCAGCAGCAGGGCGGGGGCCATGGCGAGCGAGGTGCCGACCATGCAGCCCGCCATCAGAACGAAGCCGAGCCGCTCCGCTTCCGTTGCGACGGCGAGTGCTTCCGTCAGCCCGCCCGTCTTGTCGAGCTTGATGTTGACCGCGTCGTAGCGCGCGCGAAGCGACGCCAGCGTCGCCCGGTCGTGGACGCTTTCGTCGGCGCACACCGGCACGGGGTGGGGCACGCTTGCCAGCGCCGCGTCGTCGCCCGCCGGCAGCGGCTGCTCGACGAGGGCGACGCCGGCGTCCGCGCAGGCGGCCAGCATGGGGGCGAGATCGGCCGGCGACCACGCCTCGTTGGCGTCGACGATCAGCGTGGCGGCGGGCGCCGCCGCGCGCACGGCCCGCAGCCGCTCCACGTCGCCGGCGCCGGCGAGCTTCAGCTTGAGCAGCGGGCGCCACGCCGCGCGCCGCGCCGCCTCCGCCATCGCGTCCGGGGCGTCCACGGAGATGGTGTAGGCGGTGGTGACCGGCTGCAGCGCGGCGCCCACGGCGCGGCGGGCGGCCGGCACGCCGCTCCGCTTGGCCTCGTAGTCCCACAGCGCGCAGTCGACCGCGTTGCGCGCCGCGCCGGCCGGCAGGCGCCGGGCCAGCGCGTCCCGGTCGGGCGTGAAATCCTCGGCGATGCCGGCGAGGGCGGCGCACACGCCCTCCACCGTTTCGCCATAGCGCGGGTAGGGCACGCACTCGCCGCGCCCGCTCGCCGCCCCGTCCGACACGGTGGCGACGACCACGCGCGCTTCCGTCTTGGCGCCGCGCGCGATCACGAAGCGACCGGCGATGGGGTAGGTTTCGATGGCCCAGCGCAGGCGCGCCGTCCGTTGCCCGCCCGCCGTCACCTCAGTTGGCCCTGCGCGGGCCGGCGCGGTCGAGGCCGGTCACCGCGTCGAGACCCTTGGCGCCGGTGAGCTTGAGCCTGCCGGTCAGGGCGCCGGTGAGGTCGGCGCCGGTGAAGTCGGCGCCGCTGGCGTCGGCCCCCGTCAAGTTGGCGTCCTTGAGGTCGGCGTTGGAAAGGTTGGCGCCGGTGAGGTCGGCGTAGCTGAGGTCGGCGCGCCCCATCCGGGCGCGGGAAAAGTCGGCGCCGCGCAGCCGCGCCCCGCCGAGCTCCATGTGCAGCCGTCCGAAGGAGGCGTCGCTGCGCGGTGCCGACAGGTCGGCGCCGGAAAAGTCGGCGCCGCTGAGGTCGGCGCCGGTCAAGCGCGCCTGCACCCGGGCGCCGCTGAGGTTGGCGCCGGCCAGCACGGGGACCTCGCCGGTGCGGGGGTCGACGCCCTCGGCGACCACGGGGGCGACGAGGCTGGCGTTCGCCAGGTTGGCGCGCGTGAGGTCGGCGTGGTTCAGCCAGGACAGGTTGAGGTTGGCCCCGGTGAGGTTTGCACCGGTGAGGTCGGCGTCGGTGAGGCGCGTGCCGAACAGGTTGGCGTCGGCGAGACGGGCGCCGACGAGCGACAGGCCGGACAGGTCGAGGTTCTTCAACGAGCGGCCGCCGAGGTCGGCGGGCGCGCCGGGGGTCGCCTTGGCGAGAACCGCCTTGACCTCGTCGAGCGTCACGTCGGCCGGCCTGTCGGCGACGCCCGCCGCCGGGGCCGGCGCCGCGAGCGGGCCGGCAAGGAGAAGCAACACCAGAGCGGTCGACAAGAGGTGCGGCACGCGACGTCCTCCCTTTTCGCGAGAACGTTTCACGGGGGAAAGGCGCAACCATGGCGGCGCGCGGTCGCCTGCGTGCCGCACCGCCGCGCGGGTCACGCCGCCGCGGCGAGCGGTTCGGAGGCGCCGGCGAGCCGCGTCGCCTCCGCCACCACGGCCGCCGCCGCGCCCCGCAACGCGTCGAGGCGCGCGTCGAAGCCGGCGTCGTCCGCCGCGGTTTCAAAGGCCTTGCACAGGGTGGCGAAGACGGTGAAGCCGAGCATGCCGCTGCCGGCGACGCTGGCGTGGGCCTGCCGCCGCAGGCCGTTGCGGCTTTCCGCCGTCGCCGCGTCGGCGTCGAAGCGTCGGGCCAGCGACGCCGCCAGGTTGGCAAGAAGCTGCTTGGTCTTGCTGTCGCCGATCAGCCCGGCCAGCTTGGCGAGCACCGCGCCGTCGCGGCGGCCGGCGGCGTCCGCCAACGCCTTCATGCCCGCCGCCTCCAATGCCGCCATCTCCATGCCCGCCGCCTCCCTGTCGCCACGTCCGTCATCCGGCAAGCCGGTCATGCGCGCGAGCACGTCGTGGACCTGGTCCGGCGAGAAGGGCTTGTGGATCACGTCGTCCATGCCGGCGGCGCGCGCCGCGGCGGTCTGCTCGGGCAGGGCGGCCGCGGTCATGGCGACGATGGGCACGGCGCGGCAGCGGTGGCGCGACCCGCGGATCCGCCGCGTCGTCGCCAGGCCGTCGAGGTAGGGCATCTGGATGTCCATGAACACGATGTCGTAGTCGCGGTCCTCCACGGCCATGATGGCCTCGGCGCCGTTGCCGACCACGTCCACCTCGTGCCCTCCCGCTTCCAGGATGTGGCGCACCAGGTCCTGGTTCATCGCCACGTCCTCCACCACGAGGATCGCGCGGCGGGCGAGGGGTGGGGGTGCGACCTGCGCCGCCGGGGCGGCGGCGCGGCCCGGCGCGTCCTGCGCCGGCAGCGGCACGGTGAAGAAGAAGGTCGAGCCGACGCCCTGCTCGCTGTCGACGCCGATGCTGCCGTCCATCAACTCGACGAGGCGCTTGGAGATGGCGAGGCCGAGCCCCGTGCCGCCATAGGTGCGCTTGATGCTGCCGTCCACCTGCGCGAAGCGCTGGAACAGCCGCCCGATGTCGGCGCGGGCGATGCCGATGCCCGTGTCGATGATGGCGAAGCGCACCCGCTCGCGCCCCGGCACGGTGCGGTCGTAGCGGATGTCCAGCGTCACGGAGCCGGCACGGGTGAACTTGATGGCGTTGTAGAGCAGGTTGAGCAGGATCTGGCGCAGCCGCGCCGCGTCGCCGAGCACGGCCGCCGGCAGCCTGTCGATGAGGTTGACGCCGAGCTGGAGGTGCTTGGCCTCGCCTTGCACGATGGACAGGCACTCGTCGACGAGGCCGGGCAGGGAGAAGGGCGCCGGCGACAGTTCCAGCGCGCCCGCCTCCACCCGGCTGAAGTCGAGGATGTCGTCGACAACCGTCAGCAGCGCCTTGCCGGCGGCGCGGATGCGCTCGCCGCACAGCCGCACCGGCGGCGCGAGGTCGTCGCGCGCGAGCAGCAGCCCGGCGAAGCCGATCACCGAGTTCAAGGGCGAGCGGATCTCGTGGCTCATGTTGGCCAGGAACTCGGACTTGGCCTGGTTGGCGCGGTCGGCCGCCGCCATCGCCTCGCGCAGCTCGCCCGCCTCGATGTGGCGCCGGGTGACGTCGCGCGCTGTGGCGAGCACCTCCGCGCGGCCGCCCTCGTGGCGGATGCGGCGTAGCACCAGGTCGGCCCAGATGTCGTCGCCGCCGCGCCGGCGCAGCCGCAGCGTCAGCGCCGCGCGCGGCCGGTCCGGCGTCAGCGCGCGC
>CAXTFM010000058.1:0-18231 GCA_964243435.1 uncultured Beijerinckiaceae bacterium | reverse complement strand
CGCCGCGCGTCGGCGACTGGGTGATCGCGGTGGGCAACCCCTTCGGCCTCGGCGGAACCGTCACCGCCGGCATCGTCTCGGCGCGCGGCCGCGACATCGGCGCCGGTCCCTATGACGACTTCCTGCAGATCGACGCGCCGGTGAACCGTGGCAACTCGGGCGGGCCGACCTTCAACGCCCAGGGCCAGGTGGTCGGCGTCAACACGGCGATCTTTTCGCCATCGGGCGGCAGCGTCGGCATCGGCTTCGCCATCCCCTCCGAGGTGGCACAGAACGTCATCCACGATCTTGAAACCAAGGGTGCGGTTGCGCGTGGCTGGATCGGCGTGCAGATCCAGCCGGTCACGGACGAGATCGCGGACTCTCTCGGGTTGAAGTCGACCAAGGGCGCCCTCGTCGCCGAAGCGCAGCCCTCCGGTCCGGCCTCCGCCGCCGGCATCAAGTCGGGTGACGTCATCCTCGGCGTCGACGGCCAGAATGTCGACGGGCCGCGTGAACTCGCCCGCAAGATCGCCGGCATGGGTCCCGACGCCAAGGCGACGCTGAGCTTCTGGCACGAGGGCAAGGAGAAGACCGCCGACGTCAAGCTCGGCACCCTGCCGAACACCGACAAGGTCGCCAAGGCCGAGGTCAACGGCGATCAGGGTGGGGACAACGGCAAGGCGACGATCGCCGCGCTCGGGCTGCAGCTCGCTCCCGCGGCGAGCATCCCAGGCGCCGGGAGCGCGGGGGTCGTGGTGGCCGACGTCGACCAGGACAGCGCCGCCGCGCAAAAAGGCCTCAAGGTCGGCGACGTGATCCTCGAAGCCGGCGGCGAGAAGGTCAACAAGCCCTCCGAGATCACCGCCGTCCTCGCCAACGCCAAGAGGGACGGGCGCAAGGCCGTGCTGCTGCGCGTGAAGAACGACCAGGGCGTGCGCTTCGTCGCCCTGTCAACGAGTGCCAACGGCTAAGTCGTTACGACCGTGGGGGCCCGGATTACAATCCGGCCCCTACGCCCGCGGGGAAGCCTTATATGTCACCCATGCGGATACTCATCATCGAGGATGACAGGGAGGCGGCTCAGTACCTGGCCAAGGCGTTGCGCGAGTCGGGGCACCTCGCCGATTGCGCCTATGACGGCCTCGACGGCTACGCAACAGCCCGCGACGGCGGCTACGACGTCGTCGTGGTGGACCGCATGCTCCCGAGGATGGACGGCCTCACCCTCATCGGCGGCCTGCGCGCGCAGGATGTGACGACGCCCGTGCTCATCCTCTCGGCGCTCGGGCAGGTCGACGACCGCGTCAAGGGCCTGCGGGCCGGAGGCGACGACTACCTCGCCAAGCCCTACGCCTTCTCCGAGCTTCTCGCCCGTGTCGAGGCCTTGTCGCGGCGCAGCCACCCCGCTGGCGGCGAGGACACGGTGTACCGCGTCGGCGGCCTCGAACTCGACAGGCTCGCCCACAAGCTTACCCGTGACGGCCGCGAGATCGTGCTCCAGCCGCGCGAGTTCCGGCTTCTCGAATACCTGATGAAGCATCATGGGCAGGTCGTCACCCGCACCATGCTTCTCGAAAACGTATGGGACTACCATTTCGACCCGCAAACCAACGTGATCGACGTGCATGTCTCGCGGCTGCGCTCGAAGATCGACAAGGGCTTCGACCCGCCCCTCCTGCAAACGGTGCGCGGTGCCGGTTACACGATCCGTGACAGCCTTCGGTAGGCTGTTCCGCACCACCGCTTTCAAGATCTCGCTCGCCTATCTGGTGATCACCGCGGTGGGAGCCGGCTTCGTGCTGCTCAGCATCGGCTGGAACATCAGCGCCCTGATCCAGGAACAGGTGACGCAAACGGTGGATGCCGACGTCGCCGGCCTGCTGGAGCAGTTCGCGGAGGGCGGCATCACCCAGCTCGTCCGCGTCATCGACGGACGCGTGCAGCAGCCCGGCGCCGGCCTTTACCTCGTCACCACGCATGCAGGCGAACCGCTCGTCGGCAACCTGTCGGCCCTGCCGGCAGGGACGCTGGACTCGGACGCCGTGGCCGAGACGGCGTATCGCATCAAGGGCAAGGAGCGCCGGGCGCTGGCCCGCGTCGTGGCGCTGTCCAGCGGTTTCCGCCTGCTCGTCGGCTACGACCTCGCCGAGGCCGACCTGCTGACGCCGATCCTGTGGCGCGCGTTGCTGAACTCGCTGGTTTGGCTGACCCTGGTCGGGACGGTGGGCGGCCTCGCCGTGGCGCGCCGCGTCCTTCACCGCGTCGATCGTATCAATGCCGACGCCCGGCGCATCGTCGACAGCGACCTCAGGGGACGTCTGCCCCTCGCCGGGTCCGGCGACGAACTCGACCGCCTCGTGGGCAACCTCAACGCCATGCTCGACCGGATGTCCGAGCTGATGACCGGGGTGAAGGAGGTGTCGGACAACGTCGCCCACGACCTCAAGACGCCGCTGACCCGGTTGCGCTCGCGCGCCGAACGGACGCTGCGGGTCGGCGCCACGGCGGAGGGCTATCGCGACGCCCTGGAAAAGGTCATCGAGGACGCCGACGCCATGATGCGCATCTTCGACGCCCTGCTGATGATCGCCCGTGCCGAGGCCGGTGCCGGCCGCGACGGCATGGCCGAGTTCGACATGGCCGACGTGGCGAGCGACCTCGGCGAACTCTACGAGCCCGTCGCGGAAAGCCGGGGCGTGCTCCTTGAGGGTCGGATCGAGCCGAACCTTTACGTCCATGGCAGCCGCGAGCTGATCGGGCAGGTCCTCGCCAACCTCGTCGACAACGCCCTGAAGTACGGCGTCGCCGCCGATGGCGCGCAGGGTGGAACGATCGCGCTTTCGGCCGCGCGAAGCGGCGCCACGGTCGAGGTCGCCGTCGCCGACAGCGGGCCAGGCATCCCCGATGCCGACCGCGCCCGTATCACGGAGCGCTTCGTGCGCCTTGAAAACTCGCGCTCCCAGCCCGGCACGGGCCTCGGTCTGTCCCTCGTCGCCGCCGTCGTCCGCCTCCACAACGGCGAATTGCGGATCGAGGACAACGCGCCGGGGCTGCGGGTCACGCTCCGACTACCGGCGGCGCGCGCCAGCCTGCCGGTGCCGCCCCGCAACGCCGAGGCGTCGGTGATCGCGCACGCCCCGGCGTGAGCCGACGCGTCAGGCGGAGCGCGACAGCTTGACGACGGCTTTGACTGCCGGCGCCAAGCGCGGGGCGGGGAGGCGCATCGGCGTCGCCGCCGCCTGCTGCTGACGCACCGGTGCCATGCGACAGGGCAGCTCCATCGACACCGTCGTCCCCGTGCCCTCGGCGGAGCAGATGCGCATGGTGCCACCGTGCAACTCGATGAGCGAGCGCGCGATGGCGAGGCCGAGCCCCGAGCCGCGGATGCCGTTGCGCAGCGCCGGGTTGGCCTGCTCGAAGGGGCGCCCGAGCCGGGCGACCGCGTCGGGGGGCATGCCGACGCCCGTATCCTCGACGGACAGGTCGAGCGTCGCGCCGTCCCTGCGGCTGCGCAGCACGATGCGTCCTCCTGCCGGCGTGTATTTCACGGCGTTGTTGAGGAAGATCGTCAGGATCTTCTCCAGAGCGTTGCGGTCGGCGACGATGGCGGCGGCGTGCGTACCCTCGACCTCGATGGCGACGCCGTTGCGGTCGGCGGCGGCGGTCACGGACGCCACCGCGGCGGCCACCGCCTCGCCGATCACCAGCTCCGATTTCTCCAGACGCACGCGGCCGGCTTCCAGGCGTGCCATTTCCAGGATGTCGGCGATCATCGCGAGCAGGTGCTGGCCGCTTTGGTGAATGTGCGTGCTGTAGTCGAGGTACTGCGGCGAGCCGAGCTTGCCGAAGGATTCCAGCGTCATGATCTCGGAAAAGCCGAGGATGGCGTTCAGCGGCGTGCGCAGCTCGTGGCCCATGTTGGCGAGGAAGTCGGACTTGGCGCGGTTGGCAGTCTCCGCCTCCGCCTTCTGATCCAGGTACTTGTCGGCGAGGTCGCTGAGCTGCTGCGCCTGCTGCTCGAGCTTCAAGCGCGACTTGCGCAGGTCGATGACGGTGTTCATCAGGCGCCGCTCGGATTCGAGCAGCTGTTCCTCGTGACGTTTCAGCGTGGTGATGTCGGTTCCAACCGACACGTAGCCGCCGTCCTTGGTGCGGCGCTCGTTGATTTGCAGCCAGCGCCCGTCGCTGAACTGCGCCTCGAAGGTGCGCGCACCCAACGGCTGCTGTTCGCCGAGCGAGATCTGCGAATGGATGAGCGGCGCCGTGCCCCGCTCCATCACCCTGACGTAGGGCGTCCCGATGCGGACGGCGTCCGGCGGCAGGTTGTGGAAGCGCTGGAACTTCGAGTTGCACATGACGAGCCGGTTGTCGGCGTCCCATACCACGAAGGCCTCGGAAATGGTCTCGATGGCGTCGCGCAGGCGCATGTCGGCGCGGGCGGTACGCTCTTCCAGCGCCATCGCGTCGGTGATGTCGACGGCGATGCCGATCAGGTGAGCCCCGCCGCCCTCGACCTCGACCATCTCCGCCTTGGTGCGCAGCCACACCCAGGCGCCGGACCCGCCGCGCATGCGGAACACGTGCTCGACCGGCGGCGCCGCATTCGACGCGACGATGCGCGCGAGGGCGTCGAGGCCGCCATCGCCGGGGTGGATGAGCGCGTTGACCTCGGCGAAGCTGAGCACCTCGCCGCGCGGCGCCATGCCGACCATCTCGAACATGGATTTCGACCACTCGATGCGGCCGCTCGCGACGTCCCAGTCCCACAGGCCGCACCGTCCGCGTGCCAGGACCATGTCGACGCGGTCGCGCATCGTCCGGCACACCCTGTCCGCGCGATGCGTTTGCACCGCCTGCCGTAGGTAGGCGAGCACCAGCACGGCGAGGATGAAGGCAACGAGGAGAAACACGACCCTCATGCGACGATGGCCGGAGCGCCAGTCGCACAGCACGTCCTCCAGCGGCTGCACGAGCAGGAGCTGGCCGAAAGGGGCCTGCAGCGTGCGCACCGTCGCCAGGACATCCGAGCCGTCAAGCATCGTGACGTGCATGACGCCCGCCTTTTCCGCAAAGACCGCGAGCGGATGCGTGTCGCCAGCCTCGGTTGTCCCAAGCATCCGCGCGATGGAGCCAGACAGCTGCATGTGCGGGATCGCCGCCACGACCGCCCCCGTCGGGTCGGCGACGATCACGCGCTGACCGCGGCTCATCGCCTGACCGGGGATGAAGCGGTCGAGCACGTCGTGCGTCGCCGCGGCCGGCTGCTCGCGGCTGCGGTTGTCGACGTCGTCCGCGATCACCGAGGCGAGGAAACCGAGGTCCGCCGCCGCGCTCGCGACGAGCTTGTCGTGCTCTTGGTAGGACGAGCGGAGCAGCGTCGCGCCGAGGAGCGTCGTCAGACAGCAGAGGGCGAAGGGCATCAGCCAGCGCGCGGACCAGGCCGGCTTGGCGGCCTGTTCGATGTTCGTCGCGTCGCGAAAAGGGTATGCCGGCCGCGACCCCAGCGACTTGCGGAGGGCGCGGAACCGGACGGAGCGAAAGCGGACGAAACTCTGCCGCGCGCCCGCTCGCACGGTCGCCGCAGCCACGTCTGCACGTGACATCGTCCAATCCCCTGGTGGTGGTCGGACGATGTGCCGCATCGTTTCCGAACACCCTCAATGTGCCGGGGAAGCAGCAGATTTGTCCAGAATTAATTCGTCGGGGATGCAGGATCACCAGGAGGTGTCACATCGTGTTCCAGTCTGAATTCCAGACTGGAGATTGATAGGTTACGCTGCGTCACCGCTTGGTCTTCGCTCGCGGCATGCGGTTTCAGCCCAGCGAGCGCGCGGCGATGTCGGCGACGTCGGCGGATAGCGGCGTCGCCCGCGCGACGGACTCCAGCGCCGCGCGCGCCTGGGCGCGCCGTCCCGGCTCAAGCGAACGCCAGCTGCGGAACGAGGCGAGCAGGCGCGCCGCCACCTGCGCGTTGAAACGGTCGAGCTCCACGACCCTGTCGGCGACGAAAGCGAAGCCCGAGCCGTCGGCGGCGTTGAACCGCGTGGGATTGCCAGTGGCGAAGCTGCCGATCAGCGCGCGGACGCGGTTCGGGTTGCGCAGCGAGAAGGCGGGGTGGTCCATCATGGCACGCACCCTGCCCAGCACGTCGGCATCGGGCTGCACGGCCTGGAGGGCGAACCACTTGTCGATGACGAGCGCGTCGTCGGCGAAACGCTCGTAGAAGTCGGCGAGCGCTCGGTCGCGCGCGGAGCCCGGCTCGCGCGCGAGCACGCCGAGGGCCGCCATCAGGTCCGTCATGTTGCCTGCGCTGTCGAACTGCCGGCTGGCGAGGGTGAGACCCGCGCCGCGGTCGCCGGCCGCGAGAAGGTCGAGCGCGGCGTTGCGGAGCGCGCGCCGCCCCGCCGCCTTCGCAGCCGGGGAATACGCGCCAGTATTCGCGAAGGCGTCGTAGACCCGTCGCAGATCGGGGCCGAGCACGGCGCCGAGGTGGGCGCGCAGCGCGTCGCGCGCCCGGTGGATCGCGTCGGGGTCGACGTCGTGGGCGATCTCGCGGGCGAGGTCGGCCTCGCCGGGCAGGGCAAGCCCTTGCGCGACGAAGGCCGGGTCGACCTCCGCGCCGGCAAGCAGCTGCCGCATCGCCCCGGCAAAGGTCGGCTCGAACGACGCCGGCCGCCCACTCCGCTCCGCCTCCGTCGCGCGCACCAGTAGACGCACGGCAAGGGTCTGCGACGCCTGCCACCGGTTGAAGCTGTCGCAGTCGTCGGCGACCAGCGCCAGCAGCTCCGCCTCGCCCGCATCCGTTTCGAGGCGCACCGGCGCGGAAAAGCCGCGCAGCACGGACAGCACCGGGCGCGCGGCAAGGTTGTCGAAGGTGACGCGGCGCGATGGCGCGTCGAGCACGATGAGGCCTCGCGCGGCCTCGTCGGCTGCGAGATCGGCGCTGTCGCCCGCGATGTCGACGCCGCCCGCCCCGAGCAGCCCGAAGGCGACGGGGATCACGAAGGGCTCCTTGCTGTCCTGGCCCGGCGTCGGCGGGCAGCTTTGTTCGAGGTCGACCGTCAGGCGGCGCGCGACCTCGTCGTAGCGCGTCGACACCTTGAGCCGCGGCGTCCCGGATTGGCTGTACCAGCGGGCGAACCGGTCGAGGTCGCGGCCGGACGCTTCCGCGAAGCATTGCAGGAACACCTCGATCGTCGTCGCCGTGCCGTCGCAGCGGTCGAAATAAAGGTTCATGCCGCGGCGGAAAGCGTCGTCGCCGATCAGCACCTTCAGCATGCGGATGACCTCGGCGCCCTTCTCGTAGATCGTCGCCGTGTAGAAGTTGTTGATCTCGCGGTAGAGTGTCGGGCGCACGTTATGGGCGAGCGGCCCGGCATCCTCCGGGAACTGGCTCGCGCGCAGCGCCCGCACGTCGGCGATGCGGCGCACCGGTCGCGAACGCTGGTCGGCCGAGAACTCGTGGTCGCGGAACACGGTCAGCCCTTCCTTGAGGCAAAGCTGGAACCAGTCGCGGCAGGTGATGCGGTTGCCCGTCCAGTTGTGGAAGTACTCGTGGGCGATCACCGTCTCGATGCCGGCGTAGTCGGCGTCCGTGGCGGTGCGCGGCGAGGCCAGCACGTACTTGTCGTTGAAGACGTTGAGGCCCTTGTTCTCCATCGCGCCCATGTTGAAGTCGGACACGGCGACGATGTTGAACACGTCGAGGTCGTATTCCCGGCCGAACGCCTCCTCGTCCCAGCGCATCGAGCGCTTCAGCGCGTCCATGGCGTAGACCGTGCGGTCCTCCTTGCCGGGCTCGACGTAGATGCCGAGCGCCACGCGCCGGCCGGAGGCGGTGGTGAACTGGTCGTGTACCGCCGCGAGGGCGCCGCCGACGAGGGCGAACAGGTAGCAGGGCTTGGGATGGGGGTCGTGCCACACGGCGTAGTGCCGGTCCGTGCCCGCGATCGCGCCGGCCTCAACGGGGTTGCCGTTCGACAGCAGCACCGGCGCGTCGGCGCGCTCGGCCTCGATGCGCACGGTGTAGGTGCTGAGCACGTCGGGACGGTCGAGGAAGTAGGTGATGCGGCGGAAGCCCTCCGCCTCGCACTGCGTGCAATAGGCGCTGCCCGAGCGGTACAGCCCCATCAGCGTCAGGTTGGCGGCGGGGTCGAGTTCGGTGTCGAGGTCGAGGGTGAAGTGCGTCGCCGGCGGCCTCAGCAGGGTGAAGCGGTCGGGGGTGACGAGGTGAGCGTCGGGCGCGATCAGCGCGCCGTCGAGGCGCGCGCCACGGAGGTGCAGTCCGTCCCCGTCCAGCACGAGCGGCATGCCGGGCCGCCCCTCCGGGTTGGCGCGTAACGCGAGCGTCGCCCTGATGCGCGTCGCGTGGCGGGAGAGGTGGACGTCGAGCGCCACGGTATCGATGAGGAAGTCGGGAACGCGATACTCCGACAAACGGACGGGCTGAGCTTGGTCGGGTCGCATGGCTTCTCGTGCTCGCGCCGCTGGGAGCTGCCGATACTAGAAGCTGGACCTGCCGCCGCAAGGGCGTCGGCGTGCGCCGACGTCGCGCGTCGCCGCCGCTGCGCCTCACCTATCGACGTGGCGACCTTATCGGCTCGGCATGCCCGACGATGCGCGCGATGGTCGCGAAATCCTGCCTGACCTTGCGGTCGAGCGCGTCGACGTGGTCGTGAATGGAGCGCACGCTGAGGCGTTCGTCGGCGAGGCAATGGTAGTTCACCACGAGGCCGTTGGCCGTTTCGCGGACGCGGACGTCGTGAATGTTGATCAGCGCGCCGTCGTCGGGCGCGCCGCGGCGCAGCGCGTCCGCGATGGCACCGTGCACGGCACCGTCGCAGTCCCGGCCGTCGATCTCCGCCACCTCCAGGGGCTCGATGTGACTTTCCACCTCGAACTCCGCGCCGAGCTCGTCGCTGATCGCCGCCTCCAGCGCGGTGACGAGGTCGTGCGATTGCCCCAGGCTGAGGCAGCCGTCGAGTTCGGCGTCGAAGCTCACCGCCTGCCGTGCGCCGAGGCGTTGCACGGTGACGTGGTGGACGGGGACGCGCCGACGGGCGGCGACGAGGAGCACGCGTTCCACCACCGTCTCGTCGTCAAGCGCGACCGGCTCGGCCGTGACGAGCACGCTCGCGTGCGGGTGCGCGGCGGCGATGGCGGCTCGGATCTCGTCCTTCATCGCGGCGACGCGCTCGATCGACAGGGTCCGAGAAACGCGGATCACCGCCTCGCCGAAGATCTCGGCCCCGATCGGGCGAAGGCGCAACGCCGTCACCGCGAGGACGCCGGGTACGCCCTCGATGATGCGGCGCACCGGTTCCGTCAGGCCGCGCGGCGCGGCATCGACCAGCGTGTCCACCGTCCTGCGGCCGAGGTCGAAGCCGGCGAAGCCGACGAACACCGCGACGCCCAGCGCCGCAAGGGTGTCGCCGAGCTTGACGCCGTAGGCTGTCGCGACGAGCCCGACGAGCGCCATCATCGAGGCGACGATGTCGGTGGCGAAGTTCAGCGCATCGGCGGCGAGCGCTTCGCTGCGCGTCGCCTTGGCGATCCTGCGCAGCGAACGCCAGCGCGCGAGGTCGACGACGATCGACAGGCCGAGCACGCCGAAGGCGAAGGCGTTGGGCTTGACCTCGCCACCACCGCCGGCGAGCCGCTTCACCGCCTCGATCAGGATGAACAGGGCGAGGGCGAACAGGAAGCCGGTCTGGATCAGCGCCGAAACGGCCTCGACCTTGCCGTGACCGAACGGGTGATCCTCGTCCGCCGGGCGCGCGGCGGCGCGGATGGAGAAGAAGCTGAGCAGCGTCACCGCGACGTCGCCGAGGTTGTTGCCCGCCTCTGAGGCGAGCGCCAGCGACCCCGACAGCAGCGCCGCCGCGAACTTGCCGAGCGTCAGGGCGAGCTTGACCGCCACGGACACCAGGGCGGCGCGCTCCTTCTGCCGGGCGAGCTCGCGTGCCGGCGCATCGATGGGGGCGATGCCGCCGTCGCGCGTCATGGATCGCTCCGGTTGCGCCCGCGTTGGCGGGGACACACCGACAGATGGAGGGTAGGTTGCGATATCTGCATACGATGGTGCGTGTGGAGGACCTGGAACGCGCGCTCGACTTCTATTGCAACAAGTTCGGCCTGGAGGAGGTGCGCCGGAAGAACAACGAGAAGGGGCGCTTCACCCTCGTCTTCCTGGCGGCTCCCGATGACGCGGGCAAGGCGAAATCGGAACGGGCGCCCGAGGTCGAGCTGACCTACAACTGGGATCCCGAAGCCTATGACGGCGGCCGCAACTTCGGGCACCTTTGCTACGAGGTCGATGACATCTATGCCATCTGCGACAAGCTGATGAAGGCCGGCGTCACCATCAACCGGCCGCCGCGCGACGGCAACATGGCCTTCATCCGCTCACCCGAGAACATTTCCATCGAGCTGTTGCAGAAGGGCGCGGCGAAGGAACCGGCCGAGCCGTGGAAGTCGATGGCCAACACCGGCGTGTGGTAGACGCACGCCATCGACTTGCCGCCCTAATCGCTCGGGCTTCATGCTTTCGCACTCACACCTTGGCCGTCATGCCGTAGCCATCGAAGCGCGCGACGGTTCGGGTGATCTCCGCATCCGTGAGGATAATCGGCGACCCCGTCGCTGCGGCGAGCAGGTAAAGGCGCGCCAGTGCTTCCAGTTCGACGGCGCGCCACATCGCCTGGTCGAGGCTGGCGCCGGTCGCGACCATGCCGTGGTTGCCGAGGAGGACGCCATGGCGTGGGCCGAGGTGTTCGATGATGAGGTCGGACAGGGCCTGCGTGCCGAAGGGCGCGTAGGGCGTGCAGCGGATCACGCTGTCGCCGAAGGCGGCGATCATGTAGTGCAGCGCCGGAATGTCCCGGTGTTGCGTCGCGAGGACGGTGGCGTAGGGCGAATGGGTGTGGACCACGGCGACGACGTCGGATCGATGGCAAAGGATGTCGCGATGAAGGCGCCACTCGCTCGACGGTGGTGCCGGCCCGGTAAAGGCGCCGTCGCCGTCGAGCGGCATGAGGGCGATCATCTTCGCCTCCGTGCGCTCCGGCGGGACACCGGACGGCGTGATCAGCATGCCGGCGCCGGCGCGCAGCGACACGTTGCCGGCTGTACCATGGTTCAGCCCGACGCGAACCAGTTCGCGGCTTGCCGCCACCAGCGTCCGGCACGCCTGATCGTCCCGCAACCCGCCCTCTTCCATCCCAACCCGACCCCGCTGATGCGCTCGGCGGCATGCTACCAGGACGGAGGTGCGGCGTGAGCGGGTCACGGCAAACTTTTGGTCTGTCGGCGGACGGGACCGCCGTGTTCCTCGACGTCGACGGTACCCTGCTCGGGTTCAAGGACCATCCCGACGACGTCGCGGCCGACCCGCCGCTGCGTGCGCTGTTGCAGCGACTGCACGGGGCGACGCACGGGGCCACGGCGCTGGTCAGCGGCCGTACCCTCGCCGACCTCGACCGGATCATGGCGCCGCTGGTCCTGGCGGCGGGCGGCACCCACGGCGCCGAGCTGCGCTTCGCCGACGGCTGCCGCGCGCCGGCGACAGGCACGGCGCTCGACGCGATCCGCACGGCCGTTGCCGCCTTCGCAGCCGACCACCCCGGCCTGATGGTGGAGGACAAGGGCGCGGCGCTCGCGATCCACTACCGACGCGCGCCCACCATGGAGCTGGCGGTCCGTCAATTCCTCGACGCGACGGTCCCGCAGGACGACCTCATGGTCCAGCACGGGAAGCTGGTCGCAGAGGTCAAGTCGCGGGGAACAAGCAAAGGGACGGCGGTGGCGGCCCTGATGGCGACGCCACCCTTCGCCGGCCGCCGGCCGCTCTTCATCGGCGACGACCTCACCGACGAGCACGGCTTCGCCGCGGTGAACGCGAATGGCGGCGTGTCGGTCAAGGTCGGCGCCGGCGCAACGGAGGCCGGTGAGCGCTTGGCCGGCGTCGACGAGGTCCGCAGCTTTCTGAGCCGGCTCTGCGCGAGCTAGAGCCGGCCCGCCTCGACGTCGTCGCAGGAGAAGCCGAAGATCGACAGGCCCTCTTCCAGGTCGTCGGACACCGTCGGAATCTGCATGAGGTAGGCGGCGGTGGTCGGTTCAGGGTGCGAGCCCGCCGCCTGCAACGCGTCCGTCCACTCCTCCTTGTCGTAGTCGCCGTGCCCGACGAGCGCCAACGCGATCAGCTCGTGCTGCTCGTCCGTGTTCATTGCCGCGATCAGACCCTCCGCCTCCTGGGTGACCGAGGAGTTCTCCTCGTTATTGTAAACGGCGACGAAGCGGTCGTCGCTGGCGTCCGAGCCGCCGCCGAGGTTGGGAGCGGCCTGCACGCCGAACTCGCGCAGCTTGATGATGAGAAAGCAGACCTTGTCGGGGTTGAGTTCTGACAGCATGGGCAATTCCGGTGGAGCGCCGTGGCGCCGGGTGTAGCGGGGACGCCTCGTACGGGAGCGGCCCGATTTTGGGAAAGAAACGATCGGGCCAAGGCGGAGCGGGCCAAGGCAATCAAGCTAGGCGCCGCATTCCGCCGTCGGATTGCTCCAACTCCTCGATGATCTTGGCGACGAAGGCGTCGAGGTCCTTTGGTGAGCGGCTGGTGATGATGTTGTCATCAACCACCACCTCCTCGTCGATCCAGTCGCCGCCGGCGTTTTCAATGTCCGTCTTGATTGACGGCCACGACGTCAATGTCCGGCCCTCGACGGCATCCGCCTCGACGAGCAGCCAAGGCGCGTGGCAGATGGCCGCGACGATCTTTTCCGAATCGAGGAAGTCGAGCACGAGTTCGACGGCGCGCTCGTTGATCCTCAGCTTGTCCGGGTTGATCTGGCCGCCCGGTAGCACGAGGGCGTCGAACTCGTCGGCGTCGATGTCGTCGATCTCGAGGTCGGCCTCGACGCTGTTGCCCCAGTCCGTTTCGTTCCAGCCCCTGATCGCACCCTTCTTCGGCGCCGCGATGTTCACGGTGGCGCCGGCCGCGCGCAGCCGCTCCAGCGGCACGAACAACTCGGATTGCTCGAAACCGTCCGTCGCCATGATGAGTATCTTGGCCTGCTTGATGTCGGGCATCGCCGCCTCCCTGAGGTGTGGTCGTGCGTCTCGCGGCGGCAACAGGCGGTCCGGGGCAAGGTTCCGGCCCGCAACGAGCCTGCGGTCAGGCCGAGCGTCGCGCCCAGGGTCGCGTGCCGGCGGGCACTTCCGGCTCGAGGCCGGGCTGGTAGAAGCGGTCGAACGAGGCGGCGCGGCGCCCGTCCTCGAGCAGGCGCAACGTCGGCTGATCGACGATCTCGAAGGCGTCGAAGCCGCAGCGCATCATCAGCTGCATCTCGTCGAAGAGCACGTCGCCAACCGCGCGCATCTCCCCCTTGTAGCCGAGGCGCGTGCGCAGCAGCCATCCCATCGAGTAGCCACGCCCGTCGGTGAACTTCGGAAACGAGACGGCGATGAGCGCGAAACGACCGATGTCGCCGGCGATGGCGTCGACCGCGACGCCAGGGTCGAGCCTGAGCGCGAGACCTTCCGCTTCGGCCGTGTCGCGCCGTTCCGCCCATTCGCTGAGCGACAACACCTGCGCCGCCGCGAACGGGTCGTCGGCGAAGCCGCCGTTCTTGAAATACGCCATCAGCCGATCACCGTCGGCGCGGCGAGGTGGATGCCGCATTCGGTCTTGGCGCGGCCGCGCCAGCGCCCGGCACGCGCGTCCTCGCCCGGTCGCACCGGACTGGTGCAGGGCATGCAGCCGATCGACAGGTAGCGCCGGGCGACGAGATCGTGGCGGGGCAGGTCGTGGGCCCGCATGTAGTCGCCAAGGTCCTGCGCGCTCCAGTCGACCAAGGGATTGACCTTGGTGCGCGCGCCATCCGCCTCAAAGACGGGCAGGGCTTCGCGCGTCGAGGCCTGGAACCGCTTGCGCCCGGAGATCCAGGCGTCGAAACCGTTGAGCGCGCGCGCCAACGGTAGCACCTTGCGAATGTGGCAGCAGCGGTCGGGGTCCGACGACCACAGGAACACGTCGGGATCCGCTTCGGCGAGATCACGCGCGTCGGGCGCGAAGGTGCGGACATCGATGAGCCCAAGGCGGGCGACCACGCGGTCGCGATAGCCAAGCGTTTCGGGAAACAAGTGGCCGGTGTCGATGAACAGCACCGGCACCGCAGCATCGATACGCGACAGGAGATGGAGCAGGACGGCCGAGTCGGCGCCGAAGCTCGACACCAAGGCGATGCGTCCACGGAACCGGTCGAGTGCCTCGCGCAGGCGGGTCTCGGCCGCGGTGGCTGGCGAGGCACCGCCTGGACGCGCCGGCGGCACCGTCCACGGCGCGATCTCAGGCGCCGGCATAAAGCGCCTCCTTGAACGGCTTCATGCCGATGCGGCGGTAGGCGGCGAGGAAGTCCTCGGCGCGGTCGGTGCGCAGCTTGAGATAGGTGTCGACCACCGTTTCAACGGCGTCGACGATCTTCTCGGAGGAGAAGCCGCGCCCGGTGATGTCACCGATCGCGCAGGTTTCGTCGGCGCTGCCGCCGAGCGTGAGTTGATAGGATTCGGCTCCGGCCTTTTCCAACCCGAGTATGCCGATGTGGCCGACGTGGTGGTGGCCGCATGCGTTGATGCAGCCCGACATCTTGATGCGAAGGTCGCCGATCTCTGCCGCCCGCTCCGGCGCGCCGAAGCGTTCGGACAGGCGCTGGGCGATGGGGATCGAGCGCGCGGTGGCCAGCGCGCAATAATCGAGGCCGGGACAGCAGATGATGTCCGACACCAACCCGACGTTCTCCGTGCCGAGGCCGGCCGCAGCGAGGTGGTCGTAGAGCGCCGGCAGGTCGTCGAGGGCGACGTGGGGCAGCACGACGTTCTGCTCGTGGGTGACGCGCAGCTCGTCCGCCGAATAGGCTTCGGCCAGCTCCGCCATCAGGTCCATCTGGTCGGCGCCGGCATCGCCGGGAATGCCGCCGATCGGCTTCAGTGAGATTGTGACCAGCCCGTAGCCCGGCACCTTGTGGGGAAACAGGTTGCGCTCCACGAAGCGGGCGAAGCCGGGGTCGCTACCCTTGCGCCCCTCCAGCGCCAACGATGCCGGCTGGCGCGCCGACAGGTCGGGCAGGGCGAAGTAGGCGACGATGCGATCGATCTCCGCCTGCGGCAGCGTCAGCCCGGCATCGGGATGTTCGGCAAAATCCGCCTCGACCGCGTCGCGGATCGCGTCGGCGCCCTTCTCGTGGACCAGGATCTTGATGCGCGCCTTGTACTTGTTGTCGCGGCGCCCCTCCAGATTGTACACGCGCAGGATGGCGTTGGTGTAGGCGAGCAGGTCAGCCTTGGGCAGGAAGTCGCGGATCTTGTGGGCGATGAGGGGCGTGCGTCCCTGGCCGCCGCCGACATAAACGGCGAAGCCGACCTCGCCCATCGCGTCGCGCACGATCTGGTAGCCGATGTCGTGGACCTGGATGGCCGCACGGTCGTGCGCCGCACCCGTCATCGCGATCTTGAACTTGCGGGGCAGGAAGGAGAACTCCGGGTGCAGCGACGACCACTGCCGGATGATCTCGGCGTAGGGACGCGGATCCTCGATCTCATCGGCGGCGGCGCCGGCGAACTGGTCGGCGGTGGTGTTGCGGATGCAGTTGCCCGAGGTCTGGATGCAGTGCATCTCGACGCTGGCGAGGTCGGCGAGGATTTGCGGGATGTCCTTCAACGCGACCCAGTTGAACTGGAGGTTCTGCCGCGTCGTGAAGTGCCCGTAGTCGCGGTCGTAGGTCCGCGCGATGTGCGCGAACATGCGCATCTGCCGCGCCGACAACGTGCCGTAGGGCACCGCGATGCGCAGCATGTAGGCGTGCAGCTGGAGGTAGACACCGTTCATCAGCCGCAGCGGCTTGAACTGGTCCTCCGACAGCTGGCCGGACAAGCGTCGTTCGCACTGGTCGGCGAACTGGGCGACCCGCTCAGCCACGAAACCGGCATCGAACTCGTCGTAACGGTACATCCATCAATCCTCTGGTGCGTCGAACTGGGCGCCTCGATGCGGCAAGCCTTACGTGGCGGGGACGCCGGGCTTGAAGCGCACCGTCGGCCCATAGGCACGAATCTGGTCGCGCAGGGTCATGCCGGAGCGCCCTTCCTTGTCGGGTCCGATCGTCGACACGAAGGGTTCGACAACTGCGCTCTTGCCGCCGCGCTGCGCCCGCTCCAAACCCCGCTCGGCCGCCGCGTCGTCTTCGAAGGTGACCGCCTCGGACAGTGTGCCGACCCAGATGTCGTTCGCGCCGAGAAACACGACGGCGCCGCTGGCGAGCTCGTTCGCGGTGATGACTTTCGACATGGACGGTGCCTTTGCCTCACTACGGCAGATAGGCGATTCACACCGCAAATGCGAGAGGCACCCGTTCCAACCATTCGCCATCCTGTGCAGGCTTCGGCGCGTCGAAGTGCCTGGGCGCAGAAGGCTTTTCCCCTCTTGCAAGCGATCGCCTCCCCGACGGCACTGCGGCGGTGCGCCGGAACGATGGCTGAGCCCTGACGTTGGGCAGGCCCGTCGCGCTGAGGAGGTCACCATGACCAGAACGGTATTCGCACTCGGGCTGTTCGCGCTGCTGGCGACTCCGACCCTGGCGCAGACCACGCCGCCGCCGGCCGGCAGCCAGTCCGCCATTCCCGAGAAGCAGAGCCCGACGACGTTGGATGGTGGTCGAAGCGACAGTTTGAGCACGAAGCTGGACAAGTCCGGAGGTGTGATCGCACCGCAAGGCGACATCGACCCCGGCATTCGCGCAAACGCGCCCGATCCGCGTCCGAATTCGACGCCGGTGATCCCGCCCGCTGCGACGGGCGGCGGCTCGGCCAAGTGACCGTGGGCACCAAGATATGATCCCTGCACATCGGCATGGGATGCAATCGCCCCGCTGCCGTCGTGCCAATGTCATGACCGCTTGACCCTGCCGTGCCGGTGACGCACGTGGAGCCATCCGCAGCGAGGTGTCTACAAGCGTGATAAGGACTCCATGACAAGGGAGCATGGCGGGCTTGCGTCCGTCGATGCGGCAGACGGCGATTACAAGCCGCCGGCGCGGGCGGCGCGGCGCCGCTTTCGCGCGATCCCGATCCGCGTCGTGCTGCCCAACCTCGTGACGCTTGCAGCCTTGGCGATGGGATTGACCGCCATCCGTTTCGCCGTCGAAGGCAAATTCGAGATCGCGGTGGTGTCCGTGATCGTCGCCGCGATCCTCGATGGCCTCGATGGCCGGTTGGCGCGCGCGCTTCGCGGGACGTCGCGGTTCGGGGCGGAACTCGACTCACTCGCCGATTTCGTGGCCTTCGGCGTGGCGCCGGCGCTGATCATCTACTTCTCGTGCCTGCAACGGGTTCAGGGCTTCGGCTGGTATGCCGCCCTCATTTTCGTGATCGCCGCCGCGTTGCGGCTCGCCCGCTTCAACACCATGCTGGACGACCCCGACCGGCCGCTCTGGCACGCGCACTTCTTCACCGGCATGCCAGCGCCGGCCGGGGCCATCGTCGGCTTGCTTCCGCTTTACGTTCAGCTGTCATCGTTCGTGCCGCCCGGCACGCGGTTGCCGACGGTGCTCGACATCATCTACGTGATCTTCGTCGCATTCCTGATGGCAAGCCGCATCCCGCATTTTTCCGGCAAGAAGCTCGGCCGCATCCCGCCGGAATACTTCATGGTCATCCTGTTCGCGGTGGCGGCGCTGTTGCTGCTGCTCGCGACCTTTCCCATGGAGATGATGATCGTCCTTTCCGTCAGTTACCTGTCGACCACGCCTTTCGCGATCCGTCGCTTCCGCTGCTTCGAACGCGCTGACGCCGCGCGGATCGACGCGGACGCTCCCGGCGCCACGACGCGCGCCCGGTGACGGAACGTCCGCTGCACCATGCGCGTGTGGCGCGGCCCGGCGATGCGATCTGTTCACTTTCGCCTACATAAGCTCTACGGTCCGCGCGGGACCGGAAAGGTCGTCGATCGGCGACCGCCGTTGATCGGTCGGCCGCGCCGGCCGGCATGCCAGGGACGCTGAATGTCGAAAGAAGAACTGCTGGAATTTCCGGGCGTGGTGGCCGAACTGCTGCCCAACGCGACGTTCCGCGTCAAGCTCGAGAACGAGCACGAGATCATCGCGCACACCGCCGGCAAGATGCGCAAGAACCGCATCCGCGTGCTTGCCGGCGACAAGGTGCTCGTCGAGATGACGCCCTACGACCTGACCAAGGGCCGCATCA